>CAZEOR010000195.1:0-6036 GCA_964513695.1 uncultured Thiobacillus sp. | reverse complement strand
GATGCCGAGGCGGGAGGCCACCGCGCAGGCGTGCTGGCCGCCGGCGCCGCCGAAGCTCACCAGGGCGAACTCGGCCGGGTTCACGCCCCGCTCCAGGGTGATGTGGCGAATGGCGTCGGCCATGTGTTCCACGGCGATCTCCAGGAATCCCGCCGCCAGGCGCTCCGGGGTGTAATCCAGGGTGAGGTCGGCGTTGATCCTCCGGGCCATGGTGGCGAAACCGGCGCGAACGGTACCCAACTCCAGCGGTTGATCGGCCTCCGGTCCGAATACCGCCGGGAAGCAATCCGCCTGGATGCGGCCCAGCAGCAGGTTGGCATCGGTGACGGTGAGCGGCCCGCCGTTGCGGTAGCAGGCCGGTCCTGGCTGGCTGCCGGCGGATTCCGGCCCCGCCAGCAGGCGCTGGCCATCAAAGCGGAGGATCGAGCCGCCTCCCGCCGCCACGGTGTGCACACCCAGCATGGGCACCCGGATGCGATAGCCGGCGATGCGGGTGTCCATCGTTCGCTCGAACTCGCCGGCATGGAGGGAGACATCGGTGGAGGTGCCGCCCATGTCGAATCCGATGAGCTTGTCGAAGCCTGCCGCCCGGCCCACCTTGACCATGCCGATGAGGCCGCCGGCCGGCCCGGACAGCACGCTGTCCTTGCCCTGGAAATGCCCGGCATCGGCCAGGCCGCCGTTGGATTGCATGAACTCCAGGCGGGTGCCCGTCGGCAGGGATTCCGCCACCTGGGCCACGTAGCGCCGCACCGGCGGCGACAGGGTGGCATCCAGCACCGCCGTCTCGGCGCGGGGCACGAACTTGATGAGGGGACTGGCCTGGTGGGACAGGCTGATCTGGCTGAATCCCGCATCCCGCGCCGCGTCCGCCGCCGCCAGCTCGTGGGCCGGATTTTTCCAGGCGTGCAGGAAGGCGATGGCGCAGGCGCTCAGGCCTTCGGCGCGGGCCAGGGCCAGGCTGGCGCGCAGGCTGTCCAGGTCCAGCGCCAGAAGCGCGCTCCCGTCGGCGGCCATGCGTTCCCGTGCTTCGATGACCCGGGCGTAAAGCGGCAGGGGCTTGCGGATATCCAGGGCGAAGATGTCCGGCCGGGCCTGGTCGCCGATTTCCAGGGCGTCGGCGAAACCTTCAGTGGTGACCAGCAGGACCGCTTCGCCGGCATGGGTGAGGAGGGCGTTGGTGCCCACCGTGGTGCCCATCTTCACGGCCGCCACGGTTTCGGCCGGTATCGCTTCGTCCGGCGCCAGGCCCAGGATGGCGCGGATGCCGGCAATGGCCGCATCCCGGTAGGCTAGCGGATTTTCTGACAGGAGTTTGCTCTGGATCAGCTGCCCGCCGGGGGCGCGGGCGACGATATCGGTGAAAGTGCCGCCCCGGTCGATCCAGAATTGCCAGGCCAGACTCAGGAGCCGGACTCCTCGAGGATTTCCTGGGCGTCCTTGGCCAGTTCCTCGAACTGATCCTCGCCTATCATCAGGTGGGCCATGATGGCGGCGCCGCGCTTATCCCAATCCGCGTCGCTGGACAGACGGGAGTAGCCGCTTTCGATGTGCTCGGCGAGATGGATCAGGGCGATCAGGTTGAGGGATTCGGCGGGCAGGTGGGAACTGAAGACATCCAGATCATGGTGCTGACCGATGCCCAGTCGGATGGAGTCCGGCAGCTGCCAGCCCTTGGCCAGCAGGGAGCCGACCACCGCGTGGTTGGTGCCCAGTTCCGCATCCTCCACATCGGTGAAGCTCAGCGTCGGCTCCATATTGGCTTTCTTCAGCACATCCCGGTAATTCGGGAAACGGCGCATCAGCAGGGGAATGCCCGCATCGTGGAACAGACCGAACAGATGGGCGTCTTCCTTGGGCGCGCAGCCCAAGGTCTGGGCCAGAAAGGCGGACACCAGGGCGGTGCGGGCCGCCTCGTCCCAGAACCGCTCCAGTCCCTGGGTGGGCACCGCGTTGCGCAGGGACAGACTCATGACCAGGGCGCTGATGTTCTTCATGCCGAGCATGTTGACGGCGTGATCGATGGAGGTCACTTGCCGGCGCAGGCCGAAGAAAGGTGAATTGATGGTCTTCAGCACGGCGGCGGCCAGGCCCACGTCGGTGGAAACCAGTTGGCCGATGCGGCGCAGATCGGGTTCGGATTTGCTGCGTTCCGCGAGAACCGCGTCGACGATGGCGGGGCGGGGCGGGATCGCCACGCTGGCGATGATTTTTTCGGCTTCCGCCGTGGTCAGGTCGGTCATGATTTCAGATCAGGCTGGTTTGAGAATACGAGTTCCGAAGCCTTGGATTGGTTCGCCACACCGGCGCTTGCCGGTGCCCAGGTATTGGTGTTCCGTGGATTTCGGCCGCCCCCCGCGGGGCAGCGCCGAAATGACGTTCGCCAAGGCTTGCGTACCCTTAACGGCCAGACTTCGTCCGACTTAAATACCGCGCAACAATTCGTTGATGCCCACCTTGGACAGGGTCTTGGCGTCAACTTTCTTCACGATCACGGCGCAATACAGGCTGTACTTGCCATCGGAGGAGGGCAGGTTGCCGCTCACCACCACGGAGCCGGCCGGCACGCGGCCATAGAAGACCTCGCCGGTCTCCCGGTCGTAGATCTTGGTGGACTGGCCGATGTAGACACCCATGGAGATGACGCAGTTGTCTTCCACCACCACGCCTTCCACCACCTCGGAACGGGCGCCGACGAAGCAGTTGTCGCCGATGATGGTGGGGCCGGCCTGGACCGGCTCCAGCACGCCGCCGATGCCGACGCCGCCGGACAGGTGCACGTTCTTGCCGATCTGGGCGCAGGAGCCGACGGTGGCCCAGGTGTCCACCATGGTGCCTTCGTCCACATAGGCGCCGATGTTCACGTAAGAAGGCATCAGCACCACGTTCTTGGCAATGTAGGAGCCCTTGCGCGCGGCGGCGGGCGGCACCACGCGGAAGCCGCCCTCGCGGAAGTCGCGGCTGTTGTAGTCGGCGAACTTGGACGGCACCTTGTCGTAGTAGTTGGTGAAGCCGCCCTTGATAAAGAAGTTGTCCTCCATGCGGAAGGACAGCAGCACCGCCTTCTTGATCCACTGGTGGGTGACCCAGTTCTGCCCGTCGGTGCGCTCGGCGACGCGCAACTGGCCCATGTCAAGCAGGTCGATGACGGCCATGACGGCGTCCTTGACCTTGGGCTCCACGTTGCGTGGAGTGATGTCGGCGCGGCGCTCGAAGGCTTCTTCGATGATGGGTTGCAGATCTTGCATATCTATTTCCTTCAATGGGTTGTGTGTATTGCTTAACAAACAGAATGAAACTATGACGGGGCGGTCCCCCCTTTGGAAAAGGGGGGTTAGGGGGGTTCCAGGCAGGGCGTGGCGTCCGGGGTCCTGAATCCCCCCCGGCCCCCCTTTTCCAGAGGGGGGAGCATGGGGATGGAGTGGCATACATCACGCCACCTCCTTTGCGAACTCGGCTATCCGTCCCGCCGCTTCTACGCAGGGCTCCAGCCCGTCCACCAGGGCGATGCGGATGAAGCCCCGGCCGGGGTTCACTCCTTTCGCCTCGCGGGCCAGGAAACTGCCGGGCAGCACGGTGACATGCTGTTGCCGGTAAAGCTCGCGGGCAAATACCGCATCGTCGCCGCCGGGAATCTTTGCCCAGAGATAGAACGCCGCATCCGGCGCATCGAAGGTCAGCACATCCTTGAGCAGGGGCATGACGGCGGCGAACTTCTCCCGGTACTGGCGCCGGTTGTCCCGCACATGTTCCTCGTCGCGCCAGGCGGCGGCGGAAGCGGCCTGCACCGCCGGGTTCATGGCGGAACCGTGGTAGGTGCGGTAGAGCAGGAACTGCCTGATCAACTCGGCGTCGCCGGCCACGAAGCCGGAGCGCAGACCCGGCACGTTGGAGCGCTTGGACAGGCTGTTGAACACCACCAGCCGCTCCTGGCCCCGGCCCAGCTGTTTTGCCGCGGTCAAGGCGCCCAGGGGCGGATGCCCTTCGTCGAAGTAGATCTCCGAATAGCATTCGTCGGCGGCGATGACGAAGCCGTGCCTGTCCGCCAACTCGAATACCTCGCGCCAATCGTCCAGGCCCATCACCTTGCCGGTGGGGTTGCCGGGCGAGCACACATAGATGAGGTGGGTATCCGCCCAAAGATCTTCCGGCACGGAGGCGAAATCCATACCAAAGCCGTTTTCCGGCAGGGTGTTGAGGAAGTAGGGCTTGGCCCCGGCCAGCAGCGCCGCGCCTTCGTAGATCTGGTAGAAGGGATTGGGCGACACTACCCGCTTCACGTGTTTGCTGGGGTCGACGATGGCCTGGGCGAAGGCGAACAGGGCTTCCCGGCTGCCGTTCACCGGCAGGATCTGGCTGGCCGGGTCCAGGTCGACGCCGTAGCGCATGCGGCACCAGTCGGCGATGGATTTCCGCAGGTCGTCCGACCCCTGGGTCACGGGATAATTGGCCAGGCCCTGGAGATTCGCGGTGAGGGCTTCCTTGATGAAGCCCGGCGTTGCATGCTTCGGCTCGCCGATGGAAAGATTGACGGCCGACAAGCCGGCATCGGGCGTCACGCCGGCGAACAGTTCGCGCAGCTTCTGGAACGGATAGGGCTGGAGTTGGTTGAGGCGCGGGTTCACGGCGCGATCAGCGGTTAAACGAAAGATGTGGATTATATGACGAGCCCCCCTCCCGCCGCCTCCCTCCTGTCGGCCCATCCCGGCCTGGCGCCGATCAGCCTGCTGGTGGCCGCCACCACCTGGGGGCTGGTCTGGTATCCGTACCGATTGCTGGAAATGGGCGGCATGTCGGGCAGCGTGTCCTCCCTGCTCACCTATTTCATCGGCGTCATCCCCCTCCTGTTCCTGGCCAGGGGCCAAATCCGGCCCAAGGGCGGCGAATTCCGCTGGCTGCTGGCGGTGGCCCTCACCGCCGGCTGGACCAACCTATCCTATGTGTTGGCGGTGATCCACGGCGAAATCATGCGGGTCATGCTGCTGTTCTACCTGGCGCCCCTGTGGACCGTGCTGTTCGCCCGCCTCATCCTCAAGGAGCGGACCGGCGCCATGGGCATGGTGGTCATCGGCCTGTCCCTGGCCGGCGCCGTGGTCATGCTCTACCAGGGCGGCGGCATGCCGCTGCCAGCTAACAGCGCGGAGTGGCTGGGGCTGTCGTCCGGCATCGGTTTCGCCCTGGCCAATGTCATCACCCGCAAGACCCGCGACATACCCATCGAAACCCGCTCCCTCTGGGTATTCCTGGGGGTGGCGGGCATGGCCGGCGTGTTCGCCGCCGCCGAACCCGGCGCCATGGATGTTATCGTCGCCGTCGATGCCACGGGCTGGCTGATGATGGCGGGTATCACCCTCTGTCTGCTGCTGGCCACCTTCTCCGTGCAATACGGCCTCGCCTTCGTGCCGGCCAACCGTGCCGTCGTCATTCTCCTCTTCGAACTGGTGGTGGCCGCCTTGTCCAGCCGCTGGCTGGCCGGCGAAATCATGGACGTTCGGGAATGGATCGGCGGCGCCATGATCGTCACCGCCACCCTGTTCTCCATCCGCCTCAATGCCCATGACTGACATCTTCTCCCTGCTGCATGCCTCCCTGCTGGTCGCCGACCTGCACCGCGCCCGGAATTTCTACGAAGGCATCCTCGGCCTCGCCCCCAACCCCGCCCGCCCGGAAATGAGCTTCGCCGGCGTCTGGTACGACGTCGGCCAGGGCCAGATCCACCTCATCAACCTGCCCAACCCCGACCCGGTCCAGGGCCGGCCGGAGCACGGCGGCCGGGATCGCCACACGGCGCTGGGCGTGGCCGCTTGGGAAGACCTGAAAACCAGGCTGGACGCGGCGGGAGTGCCCTACACCCTGAGCCGATCCGGGCGCCGGGCGCTGTTCGTCAGAGACCCGGATGGGAATGCGTTGGAGTTGGTGGAAGCGGGGTGAGGCTGGGGGTATAGGGGCTTGGCGCTTGTAATCATGGAAAGGCCTGCTTTTCGGCGAGGCTGTGTGAAAACCCCCTGATTTCCTAAACTGAACGCATCGTTTTCA
>CAZEOR010000194.1:0-6072 GCA_964513695.1 uncultured Thiobacillus sp. | reverse complement strand
CGCCGATGATCTTGAGGGCGCCGCTCTCCGCCATCTGCTCCTGCACCGTGTCCTTGACCCGGATGAAGTACAGGCCGCCGCCCATCTCGCGCCGGCGCTGGGCCTCCTCGGCCAGGTAGTGGGCGCCGGCCAGGTCGATGAAATTGATGCCGTGGGCGACGATGGCCACGTGTTTCTGGGCCGGCTGTTCCTGGTCCTGGGCGGCCAGGGTTTCGCGGATGTGGGAAGTGGCGCCGAAGAACAGGGAGCCGTCGATGCGGATGAAGCGCAACTGCGGGCATTCCTGGGCGTTGGCGGCATCGGTGAACTTGTGCTTGGCGCTGTGGGGGTCCGGCGCGCGCACCCGCACCTGAGGCTTGGAGGTCCGTGACAGATAGAGGGAAAGGGACAGCAGCACGCCGATGATGATGGCCTCCTCCAGGGTCAGGAACAGGGTGCTGGCGAAGGTGGACAGCAGGATGGCGCTCTCGGCCCGGCTGGTCTTCAACACGTGGAGGATTTCCTCGAAGTCGATCAGGCCCCAGGCCACCAGGAACAGGATGCCGGCCATGGCCGCATTGGGCAGGAATTGGGCCCAGGGCGCCACGAACAGCACCAGCACCAGCAGGAAGATGCCGGCCAGCATGGCGGCGATGGGCGTCTTCGCACCGGCGGCATAGTTGACGCCGCTGCGGTTGAAGGAGCCGGTGGCCACATAGCCGGAGAAGAAGCTGCCGAACAGGTTGGACAGGCCCTGACCGACGAACTCCTGGTTGCCGTCCACGTGCTGGCCGGAACGGGCCGCCAGGGCGCGGGCGATGGACACCGCCTCGGTCAGCGCCAGCAGGGTGACCGCCACCACGCCGGAGGCGATGGCGCGGATGCTTTCGCCATCCAGGGCCGGCGTGGACAGGGGCGGCAGGCTGGCGGGCAGGGCGCCAACGGTGGGCAGGGCGATACCTTTCCACGCCGTCAGGATGGCCGCCAACACGGAGCCGCCCAGCATGGCGACGATCATGTAGGGCAGCTTCGGCAGCCAGCGCTTCACCGCGATACCCAACAGCAGCGTGGCCAGGCCGACAATGAAGATACCTGTCTGGATTTCGTTGACATGGGTGAACGCCATGCCCCAGGTATCGGCGAAGGAAGAGCCGCGCGGGATGTTCAAACCCGTGAAGTGCTTGACCTGGTTGGTGGCGATCAGGATCGCCGCGCCCGCCGTGAAGCCGGTCACCACCGAATGGGAGATGAAGTTCACCAGGGTGCCCAGCTTGGCCAGGCCCATGCCCACCTGGATCAGGCCCACCAGGAAGGTCAGGGTCAGGGCCAGGCTCACGTAATGGGCGCTGCCCGGTTCGGCGTGGGGCGAGAGCACCGAGAACAGCACGATGGACGCCGCCGTGGTGGGCCCGGACACCAGATGCCAGGAGGAACCGAACAGGGCGGCGATGACCGCGGGAATCATGCCCGCGTACAAGCCGTATTCCGGCGGCATGCCGGCGATGGTGGCGAAGGCCACCCCTTGCGGCAGGGCCACCAGGGCGCCGGTGAGGCCGGCCATGGCGTCGGCCTTCACGGTGCCGCGACTGATCCGGGGCAGCCAGTTCAGGAAGGGGGCGAAGGGGCGTGCCCAGACGGGCAGGTTTTGTACGGCGGGCAGGGACATCGGGACGATCGGCGGATGGGCGGATGCCCATGATGCCGAGGGGCCCGTCGAGGCCCCGTCAAGCTTGTGTCAAGGGAAGGTCAAAGAGGCGCCGCCTTGGAATGGCCAAATATCGGCTTCTGAAGGGCGCCCGCCGCGAATAGAATCCTCGACCATCGGTGATGGGGCATCACCCGTACCAAGCCTGCACGATTACGCCATACAGAAAGCCGATTCCGGGAGTGCATTTCATGGCCGCCAAAGAAGCCAAGGCCCGCATCAAGATCAACAAGCTTCTGGAAGAATCCGGCTGGCGCTTCTTTGATGACGCCCATGGCAAGGCCAACGTCGTGCTGGAACCCAACGTCAAGCTGACCAAGGCCAGGATTGACGACTTGGGCGACGATTTTGAGAACTGCGTCGAAACCACCAGAAACGGCTTCATCGACTTCCTGCTTCTCGACGAAAACAGCTTCCCCTTGGTTGTTCTCGAAGCCAAATCCGAAGACAAGAACCCGCTCATCGGCAAGGAACAGGCCCGGCAGTACGCAAAATCTCAGCACTCCCGTTTCATCATCCTATCCAACGGCAACCTGCATTATTTCTGGGATCTGGAGCAGGGCAACCCGCACATCATCACGCGCTTTCCGTCACCGGATTCAGTCAAGGGTTATCACCGCTTCCAGCCCAATCCGCAGAAGCTCATCACTGAACCCGTCAGCCGGGACTACATCTCCCTCACGCAGATGCCGGGCTATGCAGCCGAAGCCGGCTGGATCAACAGTGCAGAGCGCGATGCCTTCATCCAGAAGAACCGTCTGCGCTTTCTGCGCGATTACCAGAAGAAGGCTGTTCAGGCGATCCAGGATGCCGTCGCCGAAGGCCATAGTCGCTTCCTGTTCGAAATGGCGACTGGCACTGGCAAGACTCTCACCGCTGCTGCCGTCATCAAGCTCTTCCTGCGCACCGGCAATGCCCGCCGTGTGCTGTTCCTCGTAGACCGGTTGGAACTCGAAGACCAGGCCAACAAGGCCTTCATCGCCCAACTCAAGAACGACTACACCTCAGTCATCTACAAGGAACGGCGGGACGACTGGCGCAAGGCGGAGATCGTTGTCACCACCGTGCAGTCGCTGCTGTTCAACGACAAATACAAGCGCCTGTTCTCTCCGACCGATTTCGATCTGGTCATTTCCGACGAAGCGCACCGTTCCATCGGCGGCAACGCCCGCGCCGTGTTCGAGTATTTCGTCGGCTACAAGCTGGGCCTGACTGCCACGCCACGCGACTACCTCAAGAAGTTCGACTCCGGAAAATCCAACACCCGCGACCCCCGCGAGGCCGAGCGCCGCCTGTTGCTTGATACCTACCGCACCTTCGGCTGCGAATCCGGCCAGCCCACCTTTCGCTATGGATTGCTCAATGGCGTACGCGACGGCTTCCTCATCAACCCCGTGGTGGTCGATGCCCGTACCGACGTCACCACGCAACTGCTTTCCGACCAAGGCTATGCCGTTGCCGTGCCAGTTACGGAAGGCGATGCGGAACAGGAAAGCTTCTTTCAAAAAGACTTCGAGAAGCGATTCTTCTCGGACGCCACCAACCGCCTTTTCTGCCAGACCTTCCTGAAAAACGCCCTGCGCGACCCCATCAGTCACGAACTCGGCAAGGCCATCGTCTTCGCCGTCAGCCAGAACCACGCCACCAAACTGACGCAAATCCTCAACGAACTGGCCGACACGCTCTGGCCCGGCAAGTACCAATCCGATTTCGCGGTGCAAGTCACCTCGCTGATCCCAGGCGCCCAGCAGTACACCATCAACTTCACCAACAACAACCTGCTTGGTTCGGCCAATTTCCTTGACGCCTACAAGACCAGCAAGGCGCGGGTTTGCGTCACCGTCGGCATGATGACCACCGGCTACGACTGCCCGGACATCCTTAACCTCGGCCTGATGCGCCCGATCTTCTCGCCCTCGGATTTTGTCCAGATCAAGGGACGCGGCACCCGCAAGCATGACTTCCTCGAACAGCTATTCGACAAGTCATTGAAGAGCGAGATATTGGCAGGCGGCAAACAGGAAAAGACGCAGTACAAACTGTTCGACTTCTTCGCCAACTGCGAATACTTCGAAGAAAAATTCAACTACGACGAGGTCTTGAAGCTGCCTCGCCCTGGCGTGGGCGCAGGTGACGGAAATAATGGTGACGGTGGTGGCACGACACTCGATCCCAGCGGCGAATACATTTACAGCGGTGGCGATGCCCTGACCCTGTTTGCCGAGCAACCGGTCGGCGCGCAGGGCATGAAAGTCGACCGCATGTTCTTCGAAGGTTTCGAGAACACCATCAAGGCCGACCAAACCTTGCAGCGGCAGGTCGAAGACGAACAATGGGACCAGGCCATCGACTACGTCACCACCCATCTGCTCGACAAGCCGGCCGAGTTCTACACCCTGGACAAGCTGCGCCGGGCGGCCGGCGTGGATCGACGCCTCTCCGTGCGCGAGATACTGGAAAAAATCTTCGGCCTCATTCCCTACTTCAAGGGCAAGGACGAGCTGCTCGAAGACGAATTCCAGAAGTTCATCCTCGACCAGTCAGCGGATGCCCTGAGTGACCACGCCGAAGCCATCGTCGCCATGAAATACTTCTTCAAGGCCTACGCCACCGACAAGAGCCTGCGCGACATCATCGAGCGGGGCAAATTCACCGACCTCAACGTCCACCCAGCTTTCGGCATGTCCGACTTCAAGGCCGTGCCGAAAGAATGGCGCGCCAAAATTCCGGCCTATGTGAAGGATTACGTGCCGCTCAACCTGTTCATGTAGGTATGCAATGAAAAGAAAAGCATCTCAGGTGGAAACCGATGTGACCGAGCTGACCATGGATCGGCTGGTCGAAGCCATCTCGCGGACGCACCAGTATTTTTCCGGCCAGGCCAGCAAGGCTGTCAATATCGCGTTGACCCTGCGCAACTGGATGATGGGTTGCTTCATTCAGGAGTACGAACAATACGGCGCCGACCGCGCCCAATATGGCGAACAGTTGCTGGCGCGTCTGGCTCAAACGCTGGAACAGAAAGGCTTGGCGCGGGTCTCCGAAAGGGAGTTGCGCCGCTTCCGCCAGTTCTATCGCACCTACCCTGCAATTCGGCAGTCGCTGACTGCCGAATTGCAGCAGGCCCTGCCGCCATTACGAATTCGGGAGTCGGCGACTCCCGAATCCGCCGGCAGTGATCTGCTGGAGAAGCTTTCCTTCACCCATCTGGCCGAACTGATCCAGATCGACGATGCCGGAAAGCGCGCCTTCTACGAAAGCGAGTGCCTGCGTGGCGTCTGGTCGGTGCGTGAACTCAAGCGCCAGATCGCCAGCCTGTATTACGAGCGCAGCGCGCTATCCACCGACAAAGCCAAACTGGCGGCGCTGACCCAGGCGGCGGCCTCGCCCGCGCCGACTTTCCCCATCCGCGACCCGTATGTTTTTGAATTCCTCGGGCTCAAACCGATGGAAGTCATGGGCGAATCCCATCTCGAAGACCAGTTGCTCGACCACCTGCAAACCTTCCTGCTGGAATTGGGGCACGGTTTCTGTTTCGAGGCCCGGCAAAAGCGCATTCTGATCGGCGAAACGCATGGCTTCGTCGATCTGGTTTTCTACCACCGCATCCTCAAGTGCCATGTGCTGGTCGAACTCAAGCTGCAAGCCTTCAGCCACGAGTCCGCCGGGCAGCTCAACACCTACGTCACCTGGTATGCCCGCCACATGAAGAGCGAGGGTGACAACCCGCCCATCGGGATATTGCTGTGCACCCAGAAAGACCATGCGCTGGTCGACTACGCGCTGGCCGGGATGGACAACCAGCTCTTCGTCTCGCGCTATCAACTCGAACTCCCCAGCAAGGAAATGCTGCAACACTTCCTCGAACAACAACTCAAGGACGCTTGACCGCCCCATGCTCGACACCGACACCAAGCGCCGTATCGACTCCTGCCGCGACATTCTGGTCGGCAAGGTGCCCGACCCGAAATCGCAAGTCGAACAGATCACCATCGCCCTCATTTACAAGTTCATGGACGACATGGACGCCGAGGCCGAGGAATTGGGCGGCACGCGCAGCTTCTTTGCCAACGGCTACGCCAAATACGGCTGGACCAGACTCATGGCTCCCAGCCTAGGCGGCCACGATGTGCTGAACCTGTATTCCGAGGCCATCGGCAAGATGACCGAGAACCCCGGTATCCCGGCCCTGTTCCGCGACATCTTCAAGAACGCCTACCTGCCCTATCGCGACCCGGAAAC
Source organism: uncultured Thiobacillus sp. (assembly GCA_964513695.1). Lineage (GTDB taxonomy): Bacteria > Pseudomonadota > Gammaproteobacteria > Burkholderiales > Thiobacillaceae > PFJX01. The sequence goes on along the minus strand of CAZEOR010000194.1, from coordinate 146 downwards.
CCTGCGCATCTTCCTCAAGGAAATCAACGGTTTCAGCTACGACCATTCAGAACGGCTGGGCGATGCCTTCGAATACCTGCTCTCCGTGCTGGGCAGCCAGGGCGACGCCGGCCAGTTCCGCACCCCGCGCCACATCATCGACTTCA
>CAZEOR010000193.1:0-6075 GCA_964513695.1 uncultured Thiobacillus sp. | reverse complement strand
CGGGCATGACCGCGTCCAGCAGGATCACGTCGGGCCGGCTCTGGCGCGCCCGTTGCAGGGCTGATTCGCCGTTGGTGGCTACCAGCACGGTGTAGCCCGCCTCGTCCAGGGCGTCGTGGAGCAGGGACAGGTTCTCCGGCACGTCGTCGACGATGAGGACGATGTCGTTGTGCAGGCGGTCGATGGGGCCCAGGGAATCCATGGTCGGTATTCTATGTTTGCCGGCCCGGAGCTTCCTCCAGCCCCTTGCGCAGGATTTCCGCCATGGCGTCGAACTGGAAGCGGCGGGCGAGCTGGCGCAGGACGGCGACGAATTCGCCGTGGCGGAGGTCGAGCTTCTCGATCTCGTCCAGCTTGGCCTGGATGCCGCGGGGGAAGCCCAGCCTCACCTGTTCCGCCAGGGCGCGCAGGTATACGGCGGGGGGCGGCACCAGCTCGGCCGGCGATTCGGGTTCGGGTCCGGGCGGCAACGTGCCGCCGGTGACCCATGCCAGGCCCAGGCGTTCGCCGATCCAGTCCAGCAGTTCGTCCATGCGTACCGGCTTGGTGAAGAACTCGCCGGCGCCGATGCCGGCATCGTTGTCCATGCCCTGGTCGAAGGCGTTGGCGGAGATGACGGCCAGTTCCGGGTCGTCGAACTCCCCGCGCAGGGCCGCTTCCCGGATGTGGCGGATGGTTTCCCAGCCGTCCATGCCGGGCATGGCCAGGTCCATGAACACCAGGTGGGGCCGGTAGCGGGGCATGAGCTCCAGGCATTCCCGGCCCGAGGTGGCCTGGGCAAGTTGGAAGCCCAGGGGCTCCAGCACGCTGGCCAGCAATTCCCGGTCATTTCTTTCATTGTCGACGATGAGGATGCGCCGGCGCACGCCCACATAGCCGATGCGCCGGGCCCGGGGCGCCTCCCGCGCCGCCTGGGCAGCATGGATGTGGGGCAGGTAGAGGCGGACGCGGAACAGGCAGCCCGTCCCGCTGGCCGCTGCCGGGCTTTCCAGCATCAGCTCGCCGCCCATCAGGTCGGTGAGCATCTTGGCGATGGTGAGCCCCAGGCCGGTGCCGCCGGTGGCGCCCACCGAAGCGGCGCTGCCCCGGGAGAAGGGCTCGAAGATGTGGGCCTGTTCCTCCGGCGGGATGCCCGGGCCCGTGTCCTCGATCTCGAACTGGGCCATCTCCCGCTGGTATTTCAGGCGGAACACCACCCGTCCCCGTGCGGTGAATTTCACCGCGTTGCCGAGAACGTTGATGAGTATCTGGCGCAGCCGGCGCTGGTCGGCCCGCACCAGGGGAGGCAACTCACCCTGGGGTTCGTAATGGAATTCCAGGCCCTTGTCGCGGGCCTGGAATTCGAACATGGCGACGATCTGACGCACGAACTCCGGGAATTCCATGGGCTTCACGTCCAGGGACAGCTTGCCGCCCTCGATGCGGGCGATGTCCAGCGTGCCTTCGATGAGGGAGAGCAGGTGGTCGCCGCTCTGGCGGATGACGCTCACCGCCTGGCGCCGGTTGGCGGGGATGGCCGCGTCCCCATCCAGGATCTGGGCATAGCCCAGGATGCTGTTCAGCGGCGTGCGCAACTCGTGGCTGATGGCGGTGATGTAGCGGCTCTTCGCCTGGTTGGCCTGGTCGGCCACCTGCTTGGCCTTCTGCAGCAGGTCGTCGGTGCGGCGGTGGGATTCGATCTCCCGCATCAAGAGTTCGGTCTGGCGGTTGGATTCTTCCTGGGCCACCTGCCGGCTCTTGTGGGTCAGCACCAGCCACCAGGCGACGATGCCGGCCACCAGCAGCAGCACCGCGAAGGCGCGCTGGAAGGATTCCTGTAAGGCGGGCAGCAGTTCGCTGGAGCCGTCCGCCAGGGCCAGCACCTCCTGGTAGTAGAGGAGGCCGACCAGCAGGGCGAGGAAGGGCACCACACCGGCCATCAGCAACAGGTAATGGCCCAGCCCCGCCTCCAGGTAGGGCCGCGCCCGTGCCGGCAGGGAGCGTTCCAGCAGTCCCGCCCATTGTTTGCCCAGGCGCGCCTGGGGTTTGCACAGGTCGTGGCAGCGGGCATCCAGGGAACAGCACAGGGAACAGATGTGACCCCGGTAGGCAGGGCAATGGGCCAGATCCTCGGATTCGTAATCCTTGCCGCAGATGCAGCAGGCGTGGGTGGCGATGGCCGGCCCATCCTGTTCCGCGAGCCTGCTCCCCCCTTTCATAAAGGGGGGCTGGGGGGGATTTGACACCGCATCCATTACCGCAACCGTCGCAAAATCCCCCCTGTCCCCCCTTTGCAAAGGGGGGGAGAAATCAGCGGCAGCGCGGGCGATGTAATACCGCCCCCCCGTCGCCCAGGCGATCAAGGGCGAACACACCAAAGCTGCGCCCAGGGCGATGAAGGTGGCGAAGGGCTGAACCCCGGTCCCGAACAATCCCACGTAGGCCGCCACCGACAGCCCGGAAGCGATGAGCATGGCCCCCACCCCCACCGGGTTGATGTCATACAGGTAGGCGCGGCGGAACTCGATGCCCGGCGGCGACAGGCCCAGGGGCTTGTTGATGACCAGGTCGGCCACCACCACCATCATCCAGGCCACCGCCACATTGGAATACAGGCCCAGTACCCGGCCCAGGGCCTGGAACAGATCCAGTTCCATGAGCATCAGGGCGATGAGGGTGTTGAACACCACCCACACCACCCGGCCCGGATGGCTGTGGGTGAGGCGGGCGAAGAAGTTGGACCAGGCGAGTGACCCGGCGTAGGCGTTGGTGACATTGATCTTGAGCTGGGAGATCACGACGAAGACGGCAGTGGCCGCCACCGCCCAGCCGTAATGGGGGAACACATATTCCCAGGCCACCAGGTACATCTGGTTGGGATCGATGGCCCGATCCGCCGGCACCATGTGGCTGATGGCCAGCCAGGCCAGCAGGGCGCCGCCTAGCATCTTGATCACCCCTGGCACCACCCACCCCGGCCCGCCCACCAGCACGCCGGTCCACCAGCGGCGGCGGTGGGCCGGGGTGTATTCCGGCATGAAGCGCAGGTAGTCCGCCTGCTCCCCCATCTGGGTGATGAGGGCCAGGCCCACCGCCATGGCGGCGCCGAACAAGTGGATGTCGAACCCCGCCGAGCCCTTGCCGGCGTAGCCGACGATGCCGGCGAAGGCGTCCGGCTCCTTGGCCAGCAGGAACACATAGGGCAGCACCAGCATGATCAGCCAGATGGGCTGTGTCAGGGTTTGCAGCCGGCTGATGGCGGTGACGCCGTGGGTCACCAGGGGGATCACCACCAAAGCGCAGATCAGGTAGCCCCAGGCCGGCGGGATGCCGAAGGCCAGCTCCAGGGCGTAGGCCATGATGGCCGCTTCCAGGGCGAAGAAGATGAAGGTGAAGGAGGCATAGATCAGCGAGGTGATGGTGGAACCCAGGTAGCCGAAGCCCGCGCCCCGGGTCAGCAGGTCCATGTCCAGGCCGTATCGCGCCGCGTAGACGCTCACCGGCAGGCCCGCCAGGAAGATGATGAGGCCGGTGGCGAGGATGGCCAGGGCGGCATTCATGAAGCCGTAGTTCACCAGCAGGGTCGCCCCTACCGCTTCCAGCACCAGGAAGGCCGCCGCCCCGAAAGCCGTGTTGGCGACGCGCCCTTCCGACCACTTGCGCCAGCTGCGCGGCGTGAAGCGCAGGGCGTAATCCTCCAGGGTCTCGTTGGCCACCCAGGTGTTGTAGTCGCGGCGCACCTTGACCACGCGCTGGATGGCATCGGGGACGGATTGCGGCGGGGTTTCGAAGGGCATGGGGGGTGGCGACGGAGGGATGTCGCGAATTTAACCCGGACCGATGGGAAGTGGCACCTGGGGGTGGGAATGGGGCGGGAAAACCAATCCCGAGTCGCGGCTATTGACCTGGCTCCCGAATCCCGCGCTAATCTCGTCATCGTCGATGATTGACGCGTGGCCTGCTGCGTGGCACGCCATGTCCCAGGAGAGAACCCATGAATGAACGCATCACCATGGACCCGGCCATTTGCCATGGCAAGCCCTGTATACGTGGTCTGCGCTACCCCGTTGAAGGCGTGCTGGAATGGCTGGCCGGCGGCATGACCATCGAAGACATCCTGGCCGACTATGAAGACCTGGAGCGTGAGGACATCCTCGCGGTACTGGCCTACGCCGCCCGGCTGGCCCACGTGAAACAGATGGAACAACTGGCGGCATGAAATTTCTGGTCGATGCGCAATTGCCCAGGCGCATGGCCCTCTGGCTCGCCGAAGCCGGACACGACGCAACACACACCCTGGATTTGCCCGCTGGCAACCGCACGACGGATGCGGCGGTGATCGCCTACGCCGTCGAGGAACAGCGCATCGTCGTGACCAAGGATGACGACTTCGTTCAGTCCTTCTTGCTCAACGGCCAGCCGCCCAGCCTGCTCCTGGTGGCCACCGGAAACATCACCAATGCCGAGTTGGAGAGCCTAGTGAAACGGAATTTCGCGCGCATCAAGGCGGCTTTCGCCCAGCACCATTTCGTGGAACTCAATCGAGAGGCGTTGGTGATTCACGAGTGAAGCAATGTGGGTACAGGATATGGATATGGGTTATTTTTGACCCTCGAAGACATATCCGGGCCACCTCGCTTTCTCCCACTCGCTTCAAATCTAGGCCTCACAAACTCCACCATGCGACCGATTCGCTTGTACCTGGATAGCAGCGATTACTCGGTTCTGTCTGACCCAAAGCGACGCACGCCTGACCTATTTAATCTGCTATCGCAACTCCGTGCGTGGATTGAGGAAGGCAAGGTGCAATGCGTCTTCTCTGGGACGCACCTTTCAGAGATGGCGCCACTGAATGGCGCTATAGATGCGGCAGAGCGCCGAGCCGACTTGCTTTCTGATCTTTGTGGACAAAACGCGCTCGTATCTCAGGATGTGCTTTTTACGAAAGAGTTTCGAGTTGCATTAGGGCAACAGAATGTTGGCGTCACTGCATACAGTGGTCGTGGAGACTGGTTCCCAGGAGGGAGTCTCGATGTTCTTCCGCTTGAGGACGTGAGTATTGCTGGTGAAATCCATTTGGCCGTCGACAAAATGCAACTCAATCGAAAAGAAAAACGTAAAGCAAAGCGTTTTGCACTGCGTGATGGTAAGCCCCGGAGAAGTGTGCAGGAGATGCTGAAGAAGAATGCGCGTATCGCTAGCCTTGAAGAGATTTTGGCTGTCTATCCAATGAGACCACAGGACGCGAGAATACTTGGGCGCTATGTTGTAGGTGACGTAACCAAAGAAGAAGCGAATGAAGCTTTCCTCAATAGCTTAAGAGACCCGCGCTGGATGATGCAGTGGTTTCGCCAGCATCATGTCAAGATGACCGCATTTACTGAATGGATAAGAGATCCTGCCAAGACGATAACCGACAACTTCTTGAAAATCTCTCAAGAGATTGCTCTGGTCCGTAGCAACGACAAGTTACTTGGCCGCAAGACCGCAGACGTGACGTCAAATCAGTGGACTTTGTGGCAAGACGATTTACTGGTCTCTGTTTCACACAAACTTGCGGCGGCACTTCTTGGGGAACCATCCGTTTCATTTACGGCGGAAGACATTGATCAATCTTGCCCTGGCTTGTCTACTGGCATCAGAGCACTACATTCTTCTTGGTGGAGCGCGATGGTTGCCACACCACGTAAACCAAAGTTGAGCGATTTCCCTGATGCACTCCACGCAATGTACGCGCCTTATGTTGATGTGTTCCGTGCTGACTCATTCATGGCCCCCTACATCAAGAGGTATTCAGCTAGATATGGTACCCAAGTCGTACCTAAGTTGACCCTGCTGAAATCCACCATTGATACGCTGATGAGTTCAAGCAGGGCGGATGTGCAGTAGGCGCTATCCGCCGGATGGGAGTTGTGAAGGGAAGGCGCTTCGCTTTTCCGCCCCTTCTACGCAATCTGACGTATACCCCCCCACCGTCTGGCTCCTTACTCTGGCCCCGACTGCATTCCAGTCCCGCCCAATCACTACAGGAGCCCTCCATGCAAAGACGCAACTTCATCAAGGCCGCCACCCTCACCGTGGCCATGGCCGCCGCTG
>CAZEOR010000192.1:3125-6102 GCA_964513695.1 uncultured Thiobacillus sp. | reverse complement strand
GACTGCCCGTACGTTCGTCGGCGCGGGCCAGTCGGGAACGATCCAGTCAGGATGCATCGCTTTGTTCCAGTGCTTGCAAGAGATCGGTGAAATCGGCGGGGGGTGGCACCTCCCATTCCATGGATTCGCCAGTGGCCGGATGGACGAGACCCAGGCGCACCGCGTGCAGCGCCTGACGATGAAATGGCAGCGTCGTGCCCGGCATCCGGCCCCGATACACCGGGTCGCCCAACAGCGGATGGCCCAGATGGGTCAGGTGCACGCGGATCTGGTGGGTGCGGCCGGTGGCCAGGCGGCATTCCAGCCAGGCGGCGCGGGAGAATTGGCGCAGCACTTTCCAATGGGTCAGGGCCGATTTGGCGCCGGCGTGATCCTCGCCCAGCACCGCCATCTTGACGCGCTGGGTGGGATGCCGGCCGATGGGTGCGTCGATATCGCCCTCGCTGCGCTTCATCACGCCCAGGGCCACCGCCCAGTAGATCCGCTTCACGGTCCGGGCCTGGAGATCGCGCACCAGTCGGGTCTGGGCTTCCAGGGTCTTGGCCACCACCATGAGGCCCGAGGTGTCCTTGTCCAGACGATGCACGATGCCGGCGCGGGGAATGGACGCCGCGCCGGGGACATGATGCAGCAGGGCATTGAGCAGGGTGCCTTCCCAATTTCCGGCGCCGGGATGGGTCACAAGGCCGGCCGGCTTGTTGATGACCAGGATGTGCTCGTCCTCGTAAACGATATCCAGATGGATGGCTTCCGCTTGGAAAGCCGTTTCCTCGGGCAAGGCTGCCGGCGTCACCTCAACGGCTTCACCGCCCCAAACTTTCTGCTTGCGACTGGCTATTGCGCCGGAAAGCAGCACATGGCCGGACTCTATCCAGCCTTGCAGGCGGCTTCTGGAATACTCGGGCAAGAGTTCCGCCAGACTCTGATCCAGGCGTTTCCCGGCATGATCAGGGGGAATGATGAAGTGTCGTGGCTGGGCCATGGTCTCGGAGCTGAGGTGAAAAAGCGGGCGGTAGGTATAATCCGCCGATCTTTTTGGGGATCGAAATGCCGCGAATTCTAGCTTTCCTGATGGCCTTGGGCCTGCTTGCCGGTTGCAGCCTGTTGCCGGACGAGATCGACGAAACCAAGAACTGGTCCGCATCCAAGCTTTATTACTCGGCCAAGGAGGCCTTGACCGAGGGCAATTTCGAGAAAGCGGTCAAGTTGTTCGAAAAACTGGAGGCCCGCTTCCCTTATGGCGCCTATGCCCAGCAGGCCCAGTTGGAAGTGGCCTACGCCTACTACAAGGATAATGAACCCGCCTCCGCCATTGCCGCCTGCGAACGCTTCATCAAGCTGCATCCGAATCATCCCCATGTGGATTACGCCTATTACTTGCGCGGTCTGGCCAACTTCGTGGAGGACCAGACTTTCTTCGCCCGCTTCGGCGATCAGGATTTGAGCGACCGGGATCCCAAGTCCGCGCGCGAAGCCTTCGAGGCGTTCCAGCAACTCGCCACCCGATACCCTGAAAGCAAATACACGCCGGATGCCATCGCGCGCATGAAATACCTGGTCAATGCCTTGGCCTCAAACGAAGTCCATGTGGCCCGCTATTACTACAAACGCGGCGCCTACGTCGCCGCCGCCAACCGGGGCAAATACGTGCTGGAGCATTACCAGCAATCTCCCGCGCTTGAAGAGGCCCTGGCCATCATGGCGCGCAGCTACGAAAAAATGGGCATGAACGACCTGCGTGACGATGCTATGCGGGTGCTCAAGCACAATTTCCCGAAGAGCGATTACGTGAGCAGCGACGTCAAGACTCGCGAAAAAGCCTGGTGGAAGTTCTGGTAGTGGAAGCAGTGAGCAGAGAGGGGTGAGGAGTGAGGGGTAAACCCGCGATGCCGTGTCTTTCTCCTCACACCTCGCTCCTCACCCCTCGCTGACATCATGGTCGCCCACGCCCTCACCCTTTCACACAGTGATGCGGAATCCTGGCTTGCCAGCCTGGAAGATCGATATCCGGCGGAGCAACGACAGATACTGAAACAGGCCGTTGACTGGCTGGTTGATCATGGCCATGACTCGGGCACCGATAGTGGCGAAACCCTGATAGCCCATAGTTTGGGCACAGCAGCAGTCTTGGCGGGCATGCGGTTCGATGCCGAGACGGTGGCTGCAGCCCTGCTCTGCTGCCTACCGGAAAAAAACATCAAGCGGGACACCTTGCTGCCCCGCTTCGGCGCCCATCTCACGGCCCTGGTGGAAGGCGCGGCCAAGCTCTCCCGCATGGACAACCTGTTCACCCAGATCAATGCCGAGGGGGGGCAAAGCGAGGCCTTGCGCCAGATGCTGCTGGCCATGACCGACGATATCCGGGTGGTATTCATCAAGCTGGCGGAACGTACCCAGGCCCTGCGCGAGTTTGCCAACCAATCGTTCGATCAGGATGAATCCCGGCGCCGCAAGGTGGCCACGGATGTGCGTGAACTCTATGCGCCCCTGGCCAATCGCCTGGGAGTCTGGCAGCTCAAATGGGAACTGGAAGATCTGTCCTGCCGCTATTTGGAGCCCGATACCTATCGCCAGATCGCGAAGCAACTGGACGAGCGCCGCCTGGACCGGGAGTGGTATATCGAGGAGGTCATCAAGCAACTCGGCGCCGCTCTGGACGCCGAGGGCCTGTCCGGGTTCTCGGTCAGCGGCCGGCCCAAGCATATCGCCAGCATCCTGGCGAAGATGGGGAAGAAACGCCTGTCCTTCGACGAGGTCTATGACGTACGCGCCCTGCGTGTTCTGGTCAAGGACGTTAAGGATTGTTTCCATGCCCTGGGGCTTGTGCACAGCCTATGGCAGCCCATTCCCGGCCAGTTCGATGACTACATATCGCGCCCCAAAGGCAATGGCTACAAAAGTCTGCACACTGCCGTGGTCGGTCCGGAGAACAAGGCCCTGGAAGTCCAGATCCGCACCTTCGACATGCACCAGGAGG
>CAZEOR010000192.1:0-3025 GCA_964513695.1 uncultured Thiobacillus sp. | reverse complement strand
CCGGAGAACAAGGCCCTGGAAGTCCAGATCCGCACCTTCGACATGCACCAGGAGGCTGAATTGGGTGTCGCCGCCCACTGGCGCTATAAGGAAGGTGGAGGGAAAGCGCCGGGCCCCGGCGGCGATGGCGTCCAGGACAAGATTTCCTGGTTGCGCCAGTTGCTCGCCTGGAAACAGGAACTCGCCGATAGCCACGAACTGGCCCAGCATTTCCGCAACGAATTATTCCAGGACGAAGTATTCGTCCTGACACCCCAGGGCAAGGTGGTAGCGCTACCCTCCGGGGCCACACCGCTCGATTTCGCCTATGCGGTACACACGGAACTTGGCCACCGTTGCCGGGGCGCCAAGGTGGACGGCACCCTGGTTCCCCTGGACACCGCTCTGGCCACCGGGCAGCGTGTCGAAATCCTCACGGTCAAGCAGGGCAGTCCAAGCCGGGACTGGCTGAACCCCCATTTGGGCGTGCTCAAGACCCATCGGGCCCGATCCAAGGTGCGCCAGTGGTTCAAACAGCAAGACCACGACACTCATGTACAGGAAGGTCGGGAGTTGCTGGATCGTGAGTTGCACCGGCTCAACCTGTCCAACGTTAATCTGGACAAGATCGCCGCTCGCCTGAAATTCCCCGGGCTGGATGAACTCTGCGCAGCAATGGGCCGGGGCGATGTGGGCTCCGGACAGCTGGACCGTGTGCTCCACGATGAATTCGTACCTCCGCAGGAAAAACCCCTGGTCACGGCATCCAAACGCAAGGCCGACGCGGGGGGTGTGCTGGTGGAGGGCGAACCTGGCCTGCTCACCCAAATGGCCGGCTGTTGCAAACCGGCACCGCCGGACCTCATCGTCGGCTATACCACCCAGGGTCATGGTGTCACCATCCACCGGGCCGATTGTTCCATGATCTCCCATCTCTCCGATGAGAAGAAAGCCCGGCTGCTGCACGCAAGTTGGGGCGGCCAGGACGATCAGGTATTCGCCGTGGATGTGGAACTTCTGGCTCAGGATCGGCAGGGCTTGCTGAAAGATGTTTCGGAAATACTCGCCCAGGAAAAAATCAACGTAATTCGCGTCAGCACCCTATCCCAGCATGAATCCGCGCGCATGGAATTCACCCTGGAGGTGAAGGATCTAGCCCAGCTCACCCGTTTTCTGGCGCGGGCGGAACACGTGCGGGGCATGCACGAGGCAAGACGAAAATAGTCCTGGGTACCTGTTTTCGGTTCCCCTTCCGGTAGTAAGCTTTATCCCTTGAATTCAAGCAATTCCCCATGGAGGTTTCATGCAGCGTTATGTCCTCGCTATCGCTTTGACCTTGATTGTCCCCGTCAGCCTCGCCGATGCGCCCATGCGTACCATGCCGGATAATCGCATGGTCATCCCCGTCACGAGTTCTGAACGAAATCAAGTGCTCTCCGAGATGCGGGAATTCCTGCATGGCCTGCACAACATCCACCATGCCCTGGCGCGCAAGGACATGAAAGCCGTCGCGCTGACGGCAAAACCCATGGGCCCCCTGCTCAGTCGCATACCGCCCAGCCTGAAGGAAAGACTGCCGGAAGAATTCACGGAACTGGCCATCGCCCAGGGCGAGGCGTTCAGAACTTTGGTACGGGATGCGGAAAACAAGGGCGATGTCAGCACCGCCCTGGAGCAAACAGCGGAAATCATCACCTACTGCTCGGGTTGCCACGACACTTACCGCTTCGAGGTCAAGGCACCGCTTCGGCCCAAAAAATAATCAGGGAGCCAGCAAGAGGGTGGCCAACTTCAGGTCCAGGGGATAAGTCACCTTCAGATTACCCAAGTCGCTTTCCACCAGCTTGGGGGCCAGTCCGAGAAGCTCCAGGGCGGAAGACTCGTCGGTGATTTGATTTCCCGCCTTTTCCAAGGCATTTCGCAACTGTCCGTGGCGGAACATCTGGGGTGTCTGGGCGCCCCACAACCCGGCGCGGGAAACAGTCTCGGAAATGCGGCCGCCCATGCCATCCCTTTTCAATGTATCCGCCACTGGCGCGGCAAGAATGCCGCCTACCGGATCGTCAGCCAGTTCGACAAGCAGCTTGTCGAGCAAGGTTTGGGTCAAACAGGGGCGGGCGGCATCGTGTACCAGCACCCAATCCTCCGCGACCACGTCTCCGGCCATTGCAATAAGGCCGTTAAGCACGCTTTCCGCCCGGGTCGCTCCGCCCCGGCGCAACACCACGAGTTTTTCGAAACCGGACCAGTCATAGCCCCCCCACCAACCATCGTCCGGTGAAATCACCACGTAGATGCGATGGATGCGGGCATGTTCCTCGAAGGCGCGAATCGCATGCCAGATCATGGGGTGCCCATGGATATCCAGGTACTGTTTGGGGTGGTCGGCGCCCATGCGCGCGCCCACACCAGCAGCGGGCAATAGTGCGAGATGACGGGGTAACCTGGGCATGAGAATGAGGGCTTGTAAGGGTATGGAACTGCCCTAGATTCTAATTGAGGGCTTTATTTGGGAGTGCATCATGATGAATGTCCGACCTCCCGCTGTGGCGGGAACGTTCTATCCGGGCAATGCCAATGAACTACGGCATTCTTTGCTTGATTGCTTCGAGCATGCCCGAATCGGGAAAACACCGTTGCGACCGAAGGCATTGGTGGTGCCCCATGCCGGTTACATCTACTCGGGGCCCGTAGCCGCATCCGCCTACCGCCTTCTTGAACCCTTTCACGCGGAAATCCGGCGCGTCGTGTTGCTGGGACCGGTGCATCGGGTTTGGGTACCGGGCTTGGCACTACCGGGGGTTGCCGCCTTCGACACCCCCTTGGGCAGGATCCCGCTGGATGAGGAGGCCATCGCCAGCATCGCCGATCTACCCCAAGTGGAAGTATCCGCATCAGCCCACGCTCAGGAGCATTCCCTCGAGGTTCATCTGCCCTTCCTGCAAACCGTGCTGGCGGACTTCGCTCTCATTCCCCTTGTGGTAGGCGAGGCAACGCCCGAGGAAGTGGCTCAAGTGCTGTAGCGTTTGTGGGGGGGGGAGGAAAC
>CAZEOR010000191.1:0-6172 GCA_964513695.1 uncultured Thiobacillus sp. | reverse complement strand
GTGATCGCCTGCGGCGGCGGCGGCTCCAATGCCATCGGCATCTTCCATCCCTACATTCCCGTCGAGAGCGTGCGCCTGATCGGCGTGGAGGCGGGTGGAGACGGCATCGCCAGCGGCCGCCATGCCGCGCCCCTGTCCGCCGGCACCCCCGGCGTGCTGCACGGCTTCCGCTCCTACCTGATGCAGGATGCCAACGGCCAGATCATCGAAACCCATTCCGTTTCCGCCGGCCTGGACTACCCCGGCGTCGGTCCGGAACACAGTTATCTGAAGGACATCGGCCGCGCCGAATACGTCGCCATCAATGACGACGAAGCCCTGGCCGCTTTCCACAACCTGTGCCGCTACGAGGGCATCATTCCCGCCCTGGAATCCAGCCACGCCCTGGCCCATGCCGCCAAGATCGCCCCCACCATGGACAAGGACAAGATCCTGCTGGTGAACCTGTCCGGCCGGGGCGACAAGGACATCAACACCGTCGCCCGCCTCGCGGGTATCGAGCTCTGACCATGTCGCGCATCGCCGCCACCTTCGCCGCCCTGAAAGCGGCCAACCGCAAGGCCCTCATCCCCTTCGTCACCGCCGGCGACCCCGATCCGGCCGCCACCGTGCCCCTCATGCACACCCTGGTGGCGGGCGGGGCCAACATCCTGGAACTGGGGGTGCCGTTCTCCGACCCCATGGCGGACGGTCCTACCATCCAGCGCAGTTCCGAGCGGGCGCTGAAGCATGGCGTCGGCCTGAAGGACGTGCTGGCCATGGTGGCCGAATTCCGCAAGTCCAATTCCGACACGCCAGTGGTGCTGATGGGCTACGCCAACCCCATCGAGGCCATGGGCTGGGAGCAGTTCTGCGCCGCCGCCAAGGCCGCTGGCGTGGACGGCGTGCTGACCGTGGATTACCCGCCCGAGGAATCCGCCGAATTTGCCGCCCAATGCGCTGCGGCGGGCCTGGACAACATCTACCTGCTGGCGCCCACCACGCCGGCCGAGCGGGTCTATGCGGTGGCCAAGCATGCGCGCGGCTTCATCTATTACGTTTCCCTGAAGGGCGTGACTGGCGCGGCAACCCTGGATCTGGGCGAAGTGGCCGCCCGGCTGCCGGGCATCCGCGCCGCCACTGGTCTGCCGGTGGGTGTCGGCTTCGGTATCCGCGATGCCCAGACCGCGCGTCAGGTGGGGAGTGTGGCCGACGCTGTGGTGATCGGTTCCCGCATCGTTCAGGAGATCGAGCAATCGGACCCGGCGTCGCGTCTCGACAACGTCAGGAATTTCGTGGCCGGCGTGCGCGCCGAGATGGACCGCTAAAGCAAGGACATGACCATGAGCTGGTTCCAGAAAATCATCCCCCCGAAAATCAAGCGCCGTGAATCCGCCAAGAAGGTGGTGCCCGAGGGTCTGTGGAGTAAATGCCCCAGTTGCGAGGCGGTACTGTACGCCGCAGATCTGGAGAACAACCAGCACGTGTGCCCCCAGTGCAGCCATCACCACCGCATTGGCGCTCGCAAACGGCTCGATATCCTATTGGACGAGGAGGGGCGCAGCGAAGTGGGCGCCAATGTGTTGCCCGTGGATTCCCTGAAATTCAAGGACAGCCGGCGTTATCCTGATCGCCTCTCCGAAGCGGCCAAGGAAACCGAGGAACAGGATTCCCTGGTGGTGATGGAAGGCAAGCTGCACGGCCTGCCGGTGACGGCCGCCGCCTTCGAGTTCCGTTTCATGGGCGGTTCCATGGGCTCGGTGGTGGGCGAGCGTTTCGTGCGCGGCGTGGAAGCTTCAGTGCGCGGCAAGAAGCCCTTCATCTGTGTCGCTGCCAGCGGTGGCGCCCGCATGCAGGAGGGCCTGAGTTCCCTGATGCAGATGGCGAAAACCTCGGCCGCCCTGACACAGCTTTCCGCCAATCGCATTCCCTTCATCTCGGTGCTCACCGATCCGACCATGGGCGGGGTGTCCGCCAGCTTCGCCATGCTGGGTGACATCATCGTCGCCGAGCCCAACGCGCTGATTGGTTTCGCCGGCCCCCGCGTCATCGAGCAAACTGTGAGGGAAACCTTGCCAGAGGGCTTCCAGCGCGCTGAGTTCCTGGTTGCCCATGGTGCCGTGGACCTGATCATAGACCGGCGCGAAATGAAGAAGGCTTTAGCGCGGCTCTGCGCCCAGTTGACCCGCAAGGCGAGCCCGGTTTGAGCCGGCTTTTGCCTAGCTCCGACCGGTGCGCCGCACGGTATGGATTCCGCTGAAGCAGGACCGACTTCCTTATCCACCTGGCTCGACCTCCTAGAGAATCGTAACCGGGAGGCCATAGTTTTGGGCCTGGACCGTGTTCGCTTGGTCCGCGCCAGACTGAGCCTTGATCCTGACTTTCCGTTGATCACCGTCGGTGGCACCAACGGCAAGGGTTCCACTTGCGCATATCTCGAATCCATCTTGATCTCCAGTGGCTACAAGGTGGGGAGCTATACCTCGCCACACCTGCTGCGATACAACGAGAGGGTGCGCATTGTTGGCGAGGAGGTGGCGGATATGGATTTATGCACAGCTTTTGCCGCCGTGGAAAAAGCACGGGAAGATGTTCCTCTCACCTACTTCGAGCAGGGTACCCTGGCAGCCATGTGGCTATTTCAGCGCTCCGGCGTGGAAGTCGCAGTGCTGGAAGTGGGCTTGGGGGGCCGCCTTGATGCGGTCAATGCCTGGGATGCGGCGTGCTCAGTGGTTACCAGTGTCGATCTGGACCATCAGCACTTTTTGGGCGACACACGTGAGGCCATCGGCTTCGAGAAAGCCGGAATCTTCCGCGGCGGCCGGCCGGCCATCTGCGGCGATGCCCTGCCGCCCACCAGTGTATTGGAGCGAGCACGGGTAATCGGTGCCGATCTGTTGCGACTCGGTGAAGAAATCCGCGTGGAAATTGGGGAATCCGACTGGACTTGCCGAGTGGACGGTGGGGTGTTTCCCGCCCTGCCTCGGTTGGCCATGTCGGGACGCCATCAATATGGCAATGCCGCCTGTGCCGTTGCTGCTTTGTGGAGCTTGCGGGAATGCCTGCCCGTCCCGATGAATGCGGTTCGGGCGGGCTTAGGCGCCGCGTGTCAGCCTGGCCGTTTCCAGATTGTTGCTCATCAGCCCTTGCGCATCCTCGATGTGGCTCACAACCCCCATGCGGCTCAGGCACTCGCTGACAACCTGGCGGATTTGCCACCTACCGGCAGGATCATCGCGGTATTCGCCATGCTGGCGGACAAGGATGTTGAAGGCGTCGTCGCACCTCTCAAATCTCGCATCCATCATTGGCATGTGGCGGGCCTGGATCTGCCCCGTGGCTTGGCTGGTGCCGCACTGGCTGACCGTCTCGAAGTCATGGGTTGCCGGGTTACCTGGCACGAACGCGTGGTGGATGCATGGTGCGCAGCCTGCCGGGAGGCCGTGCCGGCTGATACAATTCTCACCTTTGGCTCCTTCCATACTGTGGCGGGGGTCATGGCGGATATGACCGGTGAATCTCGCGCTACCCATGGCTGACTCCAACATCGTTACCCAGGAAGAAATGGCATTGCGTCGCCGCGCGCGACGTCGGCTTGTCGGCGCTGTGGCCATTGCTCTCGCCGCTGTGGTTGCTTTACCCATGCTGTTCGATCCTGAACCCAAACCCCTTGGGCCGGAAGTGGACCTCCGTATTCCTTCCAAGGACACACCGTTCGAGTCCGCCCAGCCTGTGCCCGCAACTGCAACCGCTCCCGCCATGCAGGAGCCCGCGCCTCTGACGGCGGAACCGACCCTGCCAGTACCACCACAGGCATTGCCAACCCAAACCCAGCCGGCCCAAACCGATGCCGCGGCAATTAAGCCCGCTCAAAGCAAGCCGGCCAACGAGTCGAAACCCGATAGGCCCGCTGCAAAGGAAACAGCCAAGCCGGAGAAAATCGAGACCAGGGTTGAGAAAAAATCGGAGGAACTCGTCAAGCCTGTATCGCAAAAAACAGAAACCAAACCAGCAACCAAAGCCGATCCAGCCTTTGCCAGCAAAGGCTTTTTCCTTCAACTCGGTGCGTTTGGCAGTGAGATCAATGCGAAACAACTTCAGGAAAAGGTTCAGGCTGCCGGTTTCAAAGCGAGTTTGAATGCCGCCAACGGTCAGTTTCGCGTACGTGTGGGGCCGATTCCCGAGCATGACAAAGCGCTGGAAATGCAGGGCAAGCTCAAGGCCAAAGGATTCAGTCCGGTTTTGCTGGGCCCCTGAGCGGACATGACCAAACTGGATATGACTGTGTCGGGTACTGTTGCCCTCTCCAATTCCCTTGGATTTACGCGCAATCTGGGCAAGGGTGCCTTATCTCTCGCAGTCTGGTTACTGGCATTGCTGGTTTCTAATCGGGCCGTGCCCAGATCGGCCGCTCTTTTGTCCGGCATTGCTCTGGCTTTGCTGCATGCTGCTGCTGACCACTTGGTGGTGCTTGCCACTCTTCTGATCCTGACGAGTTCGACCGGATTCACTGCATATTGCAGGATACAGCCCCGGCAAGGCACCAGGATTAGAGCGCCGCAATGGGCGGTTGCAGCGAAAACCCAACCCTGGCTGCCGAGTGATCTGGCAGCTCTGATTCGCTACTGAGCGAGGTTCGGCACCATGTGTGGCATCGTCGGCATTTTCTCTCGTCAGCCTGTCAACCAGTCCCTTTACGACGGGCTGCAATTGCTGCAACACCGGGGGCAGGACGCAGCCGGCATCGTCACCATGGATGGCAGCATGTTTCACATGCACAAGCATCTGGGCATGGTGCGCGACGTCTTCCGCACCCGTGACATGCGCAACCTGGTCGGCAATATCGGCATCGCACACGTGCGCTATCCCACCGCGGGTTCGGCGGCCAGCCCGGCCGAGGCCCAGCCCTTCTACGTCAACTCCCCGTTCGGCATCGTGCTTGCCCATAACGGCAATCTCACCAATACCGATATGCTCCAGCAGGAACTGTTCCTGGACGATCTGCGCCATGTGAACACGGGCTCGGATTCCGAGGTTCTGCTCAATGTCCTGGCCCACGAGTTGCAGGAGGCGGTTCATGGCCACCGCCTGACCGCCAAGGATGTATTCACCGCCGTGTCCGGCGTGCATCGACGCTGCAAGGGTGCCTATGCCGTGGTGGCCATGATCGCGGGATTCGGTCTGGTCGCGTTCCGTGATCCCAACGGAATTCGCCCTTTGGTGATCGGCAAACTGGAGACAGAAAGCGGGCCCGAGTACATGGTCGCTTCGGAAAGCGTGGCGGCCGAGGCCCTGGGTTTTCAGGTCCTGCGCGATGTGGAGCCTGGCGAGGCGGTGCTGGTAACCATGAATGGTGAATTGCTTAGCCAGCAGTGCGCGCTCAATCCCAGCTTCACGCCCTGCATTTTTGAATACGTTTATTTCGCTCGCCCGGATTCCTTGATGGACGGCACATCCGTGTACGAAAGCCGCTTGCGCATGGGGGAATACCTGGCGGAGAAAGTTCGCCGTCAATGTGCGGATTTGCGGATAGACGTGGTCATTCCCATCCCTGACACCAGCCGGCCTTCCGCCATGCAACTGGCCTTCAAGCTGGGTTTGCCTTATCGGGAAGGCTTTATCAAGAATCGTTACATTGGCCGCACCTTCATCATGCCTGGACAGAATGTGCGCAAGAAATCCGTGCGCCAGAAGCTCAATGCCATGCCTCTGGAATTCAAGGGAAAGAACGTCCTGCTGGTGGATGACTCCATTGTGCGCGGCACCACCAGCCGGGAGATTATCCAGATGGCCAGGGATGCGGGCGCCACCGCGGTCTACTTTGCCTCCGCAAGCCCGCCGGTTCGTTTTCCCAATGTTTACGGTATCGACATGCCAACCCGTCGGGAATTGCTCGCCAATGGTCGTACCGATGAGGAGATTGCCAAGGAAATCGGCGCCGATGCAGTGGTTTACCAGGATCTGGACGATCTCATCGCCGCAGTAAAATCGGTGAATCCCAGGATCGAGCGGTTTGACGCCTCCTGCTTTAATGGCTGTTACGTCACTGGCGACGTTACCGAGGAATACCTTGCCAGGCTGGAAGGCCAGCGTAGTGGTGCCTCGCCCGCTGCTCCTGCCACGCCTCAGATGGACTTGAACCTGGCTTCGACATGATCCCGGTCTCTTTGCATCCCGATACCCTGGCAGTTCG
>CAZEOR010000190.1:0-6182 GCA_964513695.1 uncultured Thiobacillus sp. | reverse complement strand
TGCCCTTCTCCCTGAGCGCCAGGCGTTGGGCGACGCCGAAGCGGTGCTGTTCGTCGACGATGGCCAGGGTGAGGTTCTGGAATACCACGCCGGCCTGGAACAGGGCGTGGGTGCCCACCGCGACGCGGGCCTGGCCATCGGCGATGGCGGCGAGGGCCTGCTGCTTGGCCTTGCCCTTGATGGCGGCGGCCAGCCAGGCGACCTGGAGGCCGAGGGGTTGCAGCCATTCGTGGAATTTCAGATAGAGCTGCTCCGCCAGGATTTCCGTCGGCGCCATCACCGCCACCTGGCCGCCGGCGGCCAGGGCGGGCAGGGCGGCGAGGACCGCGACCAGGGTCTTGCCGCTGCCCACGTCGCCCTGCAACAGGCGGTTCATGGGATGGGGACGGGCCAGGTCGCGGCGGATTTCCTCCAGGGCGCGGCGCTGGGCGGCGGTGAGCCGGAAGGGCAGGGCGGCCAGCAGGCGTTCCGTCAGGCCACCATCTCCGGCCAGACTAGGGGCCGCCAGCTTGTGCCGTTGGCGCGCGGCCAGCCGCAGGGAGAGCTGCTGGGCCAGCAGCTCGTCGAACTTGATGCGGCGCCAGGCCGGGTCGTCCCGGTTTTCCAGGCGGGCCAGATCGGCGCCGGGAGGCGGGTGGTGGAGATGTTCCAGGGCCGGGTGGAAGCCGGGCAACCCCAGTTCCGGCAAAAGCCTTTCGGGCAGACTGTCGGCGAGGTCGGTAGCCTGCATCGCCGCCGCCACGGACTTGCGGATGGCATTCTGGGACAGGCCGGCCACGGCCGGATAAACCGGGGTGAGCGTGTCAGGCAGGGGCGTGCCGGCACGCACCACCCGCATCTGCGGATGCACCATCTCCGCGCCGAAGAAACCGGGCCGGATTTCGCCCAACAGCCGCACCCGGACGCCGGGTTTGAGTTGGGAAAGCTGGCTGGGATAGAAGTGCAGCAGGCGGAAGTAGAGGGTGTTCGCGGCGATGTCGGCGGGGTCGTCGCTGTCGCCGATTTCCACGATCAGTTGCCGGCGGGGGCGGTTCTGGACTTCGGCATGCCGGACCCAGCCCTCCACCTGGACGAATTCGCCGAGCCTGGCTTCAGCCAGGGGGGTGAGGCGGGTTTCGTCCAGATAACGCAGCGGCAGGTGCAGGATCAGATCCCGGGCGCCGGCCAAGCCGAGACGGTGCGCGATGGCGTCCGGGGTCTGCTCGGAAGCCATCCCGGGTCAGCGATCGAGGTTCGCCAGGAGCGGCGCGGCCGCGTGGGCGGCCACGGATTTTTGCAAGGCGGAAAGCCCTTCCAGTATCCGATCCTTGAGTTCCAGCAGTTCCCAGATACGCGCCCTGGCCTTGTCGATTTCGCCAGCGGCACGCAGGCCCACGATTTCCGGTCCGAGCCGATGCACCTCGGCATGGATCGGCTCCAAGTTGGCGAACTCCGCAAGCTGGCCGTAGCGGAGCCGGCCATGGCCGTAATACCAATGGCCGAAGCGACACTGGTGGTGATCGACAAGTTCGTGCTCGCCGAGTTGCAGGCTCGCGCCCTCGACGTAGAGGACGATCTGCTTGACCCACTTGATGTGGTCGTACTGGGCCACCAGCAGGGGGAAATCCACCATTTCCCAGCGGGTGTCGGCCCAGAGATTCCATTGTGGATCGGGGCGGTAGCCGGCCACCCAGGCCGGGATATCCTCGGCCGGCATGGGGCGGGCGATGCCGTAGCCCTGGGCGATGTCGCAGCCCAGGCGCATGAGCAGGACGCCCTGTTCGGCGGTTTCCACGCCTTCGGCCACGACGACGCGGCGGAAGGCGTTGGCCAGGCTGATGATGCCGTCGATGAGGGTGAGGTCGTCCGCATCTTCCAGCACGTCGCGCACGAAGCATTGGTCGATCTTCAGTACGTCGGCCGGAATGTCCCGCAGGTAGGACAGGGAGGCATAGCCGGTGCCGAAGTCGTCCAGAGCGAAGCCGACGCCGAGGCGCTGGCAGGTGTTGATGACGTCGCGCACGTGGGCGGTGTTTTCCAGGGCAGCGGATTCGAGAATCTCCAGTTCCAGGCTGCCGTAGGGAACCTCCGGATAGTCGGCCAGACACTGGTGCAGGCAATCGATGAAGTCGGCCCGCTGCAATTGGCGCGCGGCGATGTTGACGCTGATCGGCAGGTCCAGGCCGGCGGCGGTCCACTCGGTGATCAGCGTCAGGGCGGTGCGGACCACCCATTTGCCGATGTCGATGATGATGTCGTCGTGCTCGATCAGGGGCAGGAATTCGCCGGGCGGCACCAGGCCTCGTTCGGGATGGCGCCAGCGCAGCAGGGCCTCCACGCCGATGACCCTGCCGCTGCGCAGATTCACCTTGGGCTGGTAATGCAGCACGAACTCCTCTTTGTTCAGGGCCTCGCGCAGGCGATCCAGCATCTGGCGCCGGGAATGGGCAAGCAGATCCTGCTCGGCGTCGAACAGGTGGTAGCGATTCCGGCCCGATTGCTTGGACTGGTACATGGCTTGGTCCGCGTGGCGCAGCAGGGTTTCCGGGTCTGCGCTGTCGAAGGGGTAAACCGTGATGCCGAGGCTGGCCGAGAGGACATGCTGGCGTCCGTCGATTTCGCAGGGGGCGGCGGACAAGGTGAGTATCCGGTTCGCCACGTTCTCCAGCTCGTCCATGTTGGGCAGGCCGCTGACGATGAGGGCGAACTCGTCACCGCCAAGCCGCGCCACCGTGTCCCCGCTGCGTACAACCTGGCGCAGGCGCTGGGCGATGACGATGAGCAGCTTGTCGCCCGTGGCATGGCCGAAGTGATCGTTGATCTCCTTGAAACCATCCAGGTCCATGAAGAACACCGCCAGCAACTGGTTGTTGCGTTTGGCCAGGCCGCTGGCCTGTTGCAGCCGTTCGGTCAGCAGCTTGCGGTTGGGCAGTTCCGTGAGGGCGTCGAAATGGGCCAGACGCTCCAGTTGTTCCTGGGCGCCGCGGAGTTGGCCGAGGTCGGTAAAGACCCCGATATGGCGTGCCACCCGGCCCGTTTCGTCTCTGACCACCGTGATGTCGAGCAGTGCCGGATAGTCTTCGCCGTTCTTGCGCCGATCCCAGATTTCACCCCGCCAACTACCGGTCCTGCCAATTGAATCCCACATGGCTTGATAGAACTCGTCTTCGTGGCGCCCGGTACCCAGGATGGCCGGTGATCGGCCCAGGATTTCCTCCCGGTCATACCCAGTGATCTCGATGAAGGCCGGATTGACGTCAATGATCCGATTCTCGGCGTCGGTGAGCATCACGCCGTCACGAATGATGTCCAGGGCGTATTGCGCCAGGGTCGGATCGGTCAGTTTATTCAAGCGGGATGTGGTCTTGTTCATGCCACGTTCTGTCATTGTGTAACGGCGTGAAATGCCCCGATGAGGCCGGGTAACAGTGAACGGTTTCCAATCGCCTGTTGTCAGGCGAGAACCAGGATGCCATCCGCCTCCACCAGTGCGCCACGGGGGAGCGAGGCCACCCCCACCGCCGCGCGGGCCGGATAGGGTTGGCTGAAATATTGGGCCATGATTTCGTTGACCTTGGCGAAGTGCCCGAGATCGGTCAGGAAAATATTCAGTTTCACCATGTCGGCCAACCCGCCGCCGGCCGCCTCGGAGACAGCGCGCAGGTTCTTGAACACCTGATGGATCTGGGCTTCTACTCCCTCCACCATTTGCATGGATGCGGGGTCCAGGCCGATCTGGCCGGATAGATAGACGGTGTCGCCGACTTTTACTGCTTGGGAATAGGTGCCGATAGCTTGCGGCGCGTCGGGCGTGGAGATGATGGTTTTTTGCACGGTGGCTCCATTATTGTCATGACGTTCATCGCGTCCGGAAGCCTACAACAATTGCCTTGATTCGTGCCCGGTGGATACAGCGCTTTTTTGCCGGTTTACAATGCGCGCCCTGAGGAAGCGTGGCCGAGCGGTTTAAGGCACCGGTCTTGAAAACCGGCGTAGGGCGACCTACCGTGAGTTCGAATCTCACCGCTTCCGCCACAGATCCAGGTTGTAAAACGAAAACGCGGGCCACAGCCCGCGTTTTTCTGGATGCGCCTGCGTATCAGTTGGTCAGAATCCACTTGGCCAGCGCGGGTGCATCGGCTTGGGCCTTGGCCTGGGGTGGCATGGGGATCTTGCCGTACTTGCCCTTGCTGCCTTTTACGATGGTTTCAGCCAGCATCTTCTCGGCATCCTTCTGGCCCTTGTTCTTGGCGGCGATGTCTTTCCAAGTGGGACCGACTTTCTTTGCGGTCGCATCGTGACAAGCAACGCAGCCGTTCTTCTTGGCCAGGTCGGCGTTGGCAAGTGCTGCTCCCGAGAAGGCCAGGGCGGCGGCGAGAGTAACGGCGGTCAAGGCTTTCATAGTGTTCCTTCCGAGGTGTGAATAACAATTTCAAAGTATATAAGAAGATCCTGATTCGACTATGACAAAGATCAATTCAGTCGGAATGACTTGACTGCCTCGTCCAGTGAGTTGGCGCTGCCGGCAAGTTCAGCTGCGAGGGTGACGCCTTTTCCGGCGTCCTCCAGTGTTTCGCTATTGAGGTGCTCGATGGCATGTACGCTGACGCGGACCTGATCTACTGCGTTGCGTTGAGTGCTTGTGGCGTTGGCGATCTCCGTAACCTGAGCCGCGACGTCGGCCACGCTTTGAGCGATGAGTGCCAGCGCGTCGCCCGCTTCCCTTGCATGGCCCACTCCGGCAGACGCCTCTTCCATGCCCTGGCTGATGGCATCGGTGGCCTGGCGGGTTTCACTCTGGATGTTCTGGATCATCTGGCCTATTTCGCTGGTGGCCTGGGCGGTTTTCTCCGCAAGTTTTCGGACTTCGTCTGCGACCACGGCGAATCCACGCCCCTGCTCGCCGGCCCGTGCAGCCTCGATGGCCGCGTTTAGCGCCAGCAGATTGGTCTGGTCGGCAATCTCCTTGATGACAGCGACGATGGTCCCGACTTCCTGGGAGCTGCGCCCCAATTTTTTGACGAAGGCCGTGGCTTCGTTGACCGTTGTGTGGATGCGCTCCATGCCCACCAGGCTTTCTTTTGCCACGTCCACCCCTTCCTGGGCGATACGGCCGGTTGCACGGGCTTGCTCCGAGGCGCTCAGTGTGCGCGCAGAGATATCGGAGATTGCGCTGTCCAGATGTCTGACGGCGCCGCCGATTTCATTGGCGTTGCCGTTCATGCGCTCCACGCGCTCGTGAATGCGGTCGGCCTGGGCATTGATCGCTCCGCAATCCTCCTTGACTCGGCCGCTGAGTCCGGATGTGCGCGAAATGAGTTCGCGCAGGGTCGTGGCCATGTCGTTGAAGCTCGTGATGATCTCGCCGATGGTGTCCTCGCTGTGCATGGAGCAGGAGAAGGAGAGGTCGCGCTGGGCGATGGCGCTCGCCACCTGGGAGATGCGGCGCAACTTGGAGATCAGTACCAGGTTGATGACCCAGTAATTGACGAAACCAATGGCCAGGCCGGCGATCAGGCAGCCAATCACGAACCATACAAGCATGCCTGCTTTCCATTCCACGAAGAAATGGGCATAGAAGGGGAAGATGGATGCCATCACGACGCCGGTTCCCAGAAAAGAGAAAAGGACGTTGCGCAAAATGCTGGGCCGCATGAAACCTCCGCTGTGGGGATTGCCGCCCCGTTTATCGGCCCTGGCGGTTATTACTTTATGGAAATTTGGTACATGCCTACCACTGCACCACATGGACATTGGCGAGGGAGCGTCCCAGGAAGCGCTCGCCGATGGTCTGGAAGCGCAGGGGTACGTCGGTGACCCAGAAGTGATAGTCGGGCGGGATGCGATCCGGGTTGCTCAGATTGAGTTCGGCGAGCAGGGCGGCGGTCTGTTCGGCCATGGCATCGGCGGAATCCACCAGGGCGACATCAGGCCCGACCACATCGCGTAATAGCGGTTTGAGCAGGGGGTAGTGGGTGCAGCCCAGTACCAGGGAATCCACACCTTCGGCCAGAACCGGTTTCAGATATTCCTGGGCGGTGAGCCTGGTGACGGGATGGTCCAGCCAGCCTTCCTCCACCAGGGGTACGAACAGGGCGCAGGCCTGGGAGGTGAGGCGGGCATCAGGTTCGATGGCATGTATGGCGCGGGCGTAGGCATTGCTGTTGATGGTGGTGGG
Organism: uncultured Thiobacillus sp.; assembly: GCA_964513695.1. Lineage (GTDB taxonomy): Bacteria > Pseudomonadota > Gammaproteobacteria > Burkholderiales > Thiobacillaceae > PFJX01. Next base: position 25 of record CAZEOR010000190.1, on the reverse strand, counting down.
GGTGCCGATGACGCCGATACGCCGT
>CAZEOR010000189.1:0-6182 GCA_964513695.1 uncultured Thiobacillus sp. | reverse complement strand
ACGGGAACCATCCGGTTGCGGATGCCCCGGATCAGACTGGAACGCACCAGATTGGCGCGTGTTTTCCTTTTTTCGGAATGATCAGACGGACTTGTTCAACGGCTGCTGGACCGGCTTTGGAAGGTTCGCACCACCGCAGCCACCAAAGCTTCGATCTCACTCGCGGACAGGTCAGGATAAGCGCTCTGCAACTTGACCATGGCCCGGTAGAAGGCTGTCCCATTATGAGCATCGGTATTGCCCAGCATGGGGGCGAGCAAATTCTGAGCAGCATCGAATCGTTCGCGCAGCAACAGATTGATACGACGTTCCGAGCGCAATGGTTGGGTGCGCCCCATGACATGAGTTTCCATTTTTTCTCCATCCATCTTTTATACGGCCATCCTGAATCGGCCGGAGGTGCGGCACTCTATCGGGTATTCTTGTCGGTTTGATGACCGAACTAGTAGTTTGTTACCAGAACCCTAGAGCGGGGCGCGATTGTGCCTTAAATTCAATGACTTCGCCGAATTTCACATTTTTAATTGACGGATATCAGATATTCGGCCCTACGGAGTTGGCCTGATCCAGGAAACGTTGCTCTAGCCAATGCAGATCCGCTGCCAGAAGATCGGACCTGTAATCCCGGATCCCGCGAAACGGCACCTGGATGGATGCAGCGTCCAATACCTCCGCCAATGTCTGCATGAGGATTCCTGAGGTGGCATTCAGTTGCGCTTGACCAGTTTCTGGATGTACCGCGCAGCCGGGACTTTCCGGGTTGCCACCAAGGATGGCCAACAACGCGACCCCCTGCTCCAGGTAATCCCGCACCCGCTTCACCACGACTTCGCTGATCTCCCGGCAACATTGCCTTCCCGCCGGCGCATCCAGGCAACTTCGGATGCTGGTACCCGGAGGACGCTCCCGGCAAGGTCCGAGCAGGCGGATTTCCGGGCAGGGGATTTGCAGGAGACCCACGTCATGGCGCACGCACAGTTCCAGCACAGCGGCGTTGACCGCCGGGAAAGCCGCCGCGCCCCGGTCACGCGCATTCTGGTTGAGCAGACATTCGATCACCGCCACGAAGCGCTTGCCCCGTGCATCGCTTGGAGACTTTCTCAACCGGGAAATAACTTGGGAAATGAACGGGTTGGCCATTTCGGTGCCACCCTTTCAGGGTCTGGCCGCGGATTCGGCCCGTTCCAATTTTTGTTTTTCGCTCTGGGCCGCGGCATCCAACTGGTTCTGGACGTTGGCTTTGATTTCTTCGGCCTGGCGCACCGCATCGATCTGGGTCCGGGCACCGACAGCGGCGGTCCCGGCAACTTCCACGCCACAACCGGCGAAGAGAAAGAAGAGGAAAAGAACGAACAGACGAGTCATGACACCCTTCCCCGACCAGATGGATAAGCCCCATTTCAGTCTAGTCCCCGTTGTGCCCAGTTGCGCGAGTCAGGCCGGCAAAGCGGGGTAGCAGCCCGGCCGCTTGCGGGGTTTCCGCCAGCCCGGCGTATATCGCCCCGATATTCCGGCTGGTAGCGTGCAGATCGGGGGCCAGGTGTTCCAAATACATGGCCATCCGCTCCACGTTGAATTCCGGATGGAACTGGATGCCCCAGGCCCTGGCGCCAGCCCGGAATGCATGGGTCGGCTCGAAGCGGTTGCCTGCCAGCCGAACGGCGCCGTATGGCAGATCGACCACGGTCTGGGCGTGAACCGCGTGGGCGGAAAATCGGGTTGGCATACCCGCGAACAGTGGATCGGTAGCGGCGGCCGGTTCGAGGTCGATGGGCACGGTGCCGATCTCACGGCCGCCTGGATGATAGTCCACCCGACCGCCGAGAGCCTGGGCCAGCATCTGGTGGCCGAAGCAGATACCCAGGTAGGGCACCTCCGCCGCAACCAGTTCCCGCAACCACCCGGCAATCCGCTCCATCCAGGGCAGCCGTTCGGTGACCATGGCGTGGGAGCCGGTCATCACCACCCCGGCGCATGCTTCCGGATCGGGCAGACGGTTGATGCGGCGGGCATCCAGCACGCGCATGTCGCGGCGCGGCAAAGCCAGACCGGCCATCACCCAATGCTCGAAATCCCCTGTCTTCCGGACCTCACGCGAAAAAGTGCCGCCGGCCTTGATCAGGTAGACGGAGTGGGGAAACGGATCAACTCCGATCACCACTCACCGCTTCGACACGGGTTACCGTCACCCCTACGTCCAGGCTGTGCATGCCGTCACCGTAGATGACCCCCTTGAGGGGCGTGACGTCGCCGTAATCGCGCCCCCAGGCCAGGGTGAGATGACCCTCGCCGGTGGCCACGCCATTGGTCGGGTCGAAATCGAACCAGCCCTGGTGGGGCAGGTAGACGCCGAACCAAGCATGGGAGGCATCGGCCCCCAGCTGGCGCGCCTGCCCCTCCGGCGGCGTGGTTTCAAGGTAGCCGCTGACGTAGCGGGCGGCCAGGCCGAGGCCGCGCAGGCCGGCGAGGGCGAGGTGGGCGAAGTCCTGGCAGACACCGTGGCGCTCGGCCAGGACTTCGGTCAGGGGTGTGTCGATGGCGGTGGCCTCCGGCCGATAGCTGAAATCCGCCTGGATGCGTGCGGCCAGATCGGCGAGGGCTTCCAGCAGCGGACGCCGGGCGCCGAAGCTGGCGCGGACGTAGTCGATGGCGGCGGCTTCCAGGGGGGCGAAGGGTGAGGCCAGGCGAAACTCCCGCGCGGCCACGCAGTCCGCGATCAAGGCCTCTTCGCCCAGGATGGGCAGGGTCAGGTGTGCCGCCACGTCTTCCCAGGCCGGGGAATCCTGGAGTGGCGGTGGCGGCACCCGCTCGATCAGGCTGGTGGCGGTGACCACCAGGTCGTGGTGGGGATGGCGCAGGGTGAACCAGGCCACCCGGTTGCCGAAGGCGTCGTCCCGCTCCCGGCAATCGTCCACCCGCGGCGAAAGATCCAGCGCCCGCTCCAGCACGCGCTGGCCGCGGGCGTCGCGGGGCAGCAGGCGGGCCTCGCCGTAATTGAGGCCGACCCGGCGGGCATAGCGGTAGCGGTTGACGTGCTCGATGCGAAAGCGGACCGCCATCTTCATCCCCCTCTTTTGCATAGTGGGGAGAACCGCATCGGACACACGCGGATGGGTCTCATGCTTCCACCGGTACCGGCCGCAGGGTGTGCAACTCCTGCACGTGGGTGAACCAGGCGTGGGTGATGGCATCGGAGGCGCCGCCCAGTTGGCCGCCCAATTCCCGCAGGATGCCGATCAGCAGTTGCCGCTCATCGGCATCCACGTGCAGGTCTTCTACCGTGGACTCGACGGCATACAGCCTTTCCTCGGCGCTGAACAGCAGGCGCTCGGCCATGCCGCGGTGGCGCGAATGGTTGAGTTCCGCCAGATGGTGCCGCGCCGTGTGCAACTGGTAGATCAGGGAGCGCGGGCTGTCGGCGTCCCATAGCAGCAGCTCCAGCACGCCGGCGAGGAAGGGTTCGGTGCGGTAGCGGCGACGGAAGGTGATCAGGCTGTCGGCGCTTTGCAGTACCAGGGACAGGCTTTCCCGCTCCGCCTCGCCGCTCAGGCGCGACTCCAGTGTCTGCGACAACAGGGTCGCCTGGGTGAGGCCCCGCTCCAGGCGCCGGCCCAGGTCGAAGAAACGGAAGGCGGATTGCCGGGGCAAAGTTTCCGAGGCCAGGCCGGCCAGGCCGGCCAGGGCGTCGATGAGGCGGCCGAGCCAGAGATCGGTACGTTCGTGGCTGGCATCGGCCCGGCGCGGTCGGGTGCCGGCGCGCCGGCCCCAGTCCCGCTCGACCCGGTCGAGCAGGCGCCAGATCGCCACCGACCAGTATTCCCGGGTGCCATAGGCACAGCCCAGCAGGGCGCGCACTGTATGGGCAAGGTTGCCGGGCTGCTCGCCGTGGGTGGTCAGCTCGCGTACGCAGGCGGCCAGATCGGGCCGCTCGGCGCAGCCGCAGCTACCCGGCGCGTAGCCCATCAGGCGCATCAGGGCCTCCAGCACCGGCCCCAGGCCGGGCGCGGTTTCCTCTTCCCAGAGTCCGTCCAGCACCGCGCGCAGCAGGCGCGCCACGGCTTCCGCACGTTCCAGGTAGCGGCCGGTCCAGAACAGGTTGTCCGCCGCCCGGCTGGTGAGGATGCCGCTCTCGCGCTTGCGCGGAACCGGCCTGGGGCCGATCTGCGGCAGGCGGGCGGGGGCGATCCAGGTGTCCTTGTTGATGGCGCCGCTCTGGCCGGACAGTTTGTTGCCGCTGGTGCAGCGGGTGAGGCCGCCGGGCAGGGTGGCGTAGCCGCCGCCATTGTCCTTGCTCTCGCCCTTGCCCACCAGGAAGGCTCGCAGGCTGGCCCGGTGCGGCGTCATGCGGCCACCGAGCAGGGCGGGCACGCTGGACAGGGACAAGGGCTCCTGACCGACATAGAGATGGGGCTGGGCCTGGATGCGTTCGCGCCAGGCGGCTAACTGCTTGCGGTCCAGATCGCCGCCGAACACGGTCTCGCTGGACTGGCCGCGCTGCACCGGCTTGAGCACCAGGCGCGGCAGATTGGCGAGGACATACTTCATTTCCTTTTCCTGGCCGCACCACCAGGTGGCGGCGGTGGGCAGGATCAGTTCCTCGCCCAGCAGGGATTTCGCCAGGGCGGGCAGGAAGGGCATCAGGGCCGGGTTCTCCAGCAGGCCGCTGCCGAGGGGATTGGCCAGAGCCACGTTGCCGCGCCGCACCGCTTCCACCAGGCCGGCGGTGCCCAGGCGGGAGTCCTGGCGCAGTTCCAGCGGATCGCACCATTCCTCGTCGACCCGGCGCAGGATCACGTCCACCGGCTTGAGGCCTTCCACCGCTTTGAGCCAGACCCGGCCGTCCTTCACCGTGAGGTCGTCACCCTGGGCCAGGGTGTAGCCCAGGCGGGCGGCGAGGTAGGCGTGTTCGAAGTAGGTTTCGTTGGCGGGGCCGGGGGTGAGCACCACCACCTGGGGCGTTTCCCGCGCGCCGCTCAGCAGCCCATTCAGGGTGGACTGTACGGTGTCCAGCCAGCCATTCAGGCGGGTGACGCGGGAGCCTTCCAGCAATTCCGGAAAGGTGCGCGCCATGACCGAGCGGTTTTCCAACGCGTAGCCGGCGCCGGATGGCGACTGGGTGCGGTCGGCCATGACCCAGACGCGGCCGTCCGGCCCGCGCACCAGGTCGGCGGCGTAGAAAATGAGCTGGCGTCGGTCGGATGGCAGCGCGCCGAGCAGGGGGCGCAGGTAGCCGGCGTGGGCCAGGATCAGCTCCGGCGGCAGCCATCCCTTTTTCAACAATGTCTGGGGGCCGTAGAGGTCGCGCAACACCCGGTCCAGCAGCCGCGCCCGCTGTTCCAGGCCGGTTTCGATGGACGCCCATTCCTCCGTGTCCAGCACCAGGGGAATGGGGTCCAGCTCCCAGGTGCGGGAGTAGCCGCGCGGGTCGTCGTAGACGTGGTAGGTGACGCCGTTTTCCCGCAGCAGGCGCTTGATACGCTGGCCGCGCGCCGACCAGTCCCGCGCCGACAGGGCGCTCAAGCCCCCGACCAGTTCGCGCCAATGGGAGCGCACGCCGGACTCGGGATCCCACATCTCGTCCCAGGTGTCCGGGAGGGTGAGGTAATCGGGCGCGGCGGGAAAAAGCTGGGACTGTGTCTGTGACTGACTCATTCAGGCTGGCGACGGAGATCCAACGTGTAAGGATACTCGTTGAGCAATTCCTCCGGGGGCGGCGCCATGGGCCCCAGGCAGCTGCCTACCGGATGGAACTCGGCCAGACGGGCCAGGTCGGGGGGCACCGGCGGGGTGCCCGGGGTGTGGCCCCAGGGCTGGTAGCGGTTGACCCGGCGCGCCTCGGCTTCGAAGGCGTTGACCGGGAACACGTCGTAGCTGCGGCCGCCGGGGTGGGAGACGTGGTAGGTGCAGCCGCCGATGGCCTTGCCGCTCCAGGTGTCGATGAGGTCCACGACCAGGGGCGAATGCACGCCGATGGTTGGGTGCAGGGCGGAAGGCGGCTGCCAGGCCCGATAGCGGATGCCGGCGACGTATTCGCCGTGGCGGCCGGTGTTGCGCAGGGGCACCCGGCGGCCGTTGCAGGCCAGCACGTAACGGTTGTCGGTGAGACCGCTGACCTTGACCTGGACCCGTTCCACCGAGGAATCCACGAAGCGGGCGGTACCCACGTTGGTGAGCTCCTCCCC
>CAZEOR010000188.1:0-6185 GCA_964513695.1 uncultured Thiobacillus sp. | reverse complement strand
CTTGATCCTGCTGGCCGCCGGCGTGCTTGCGGTAGCGGGGCTGAAAGCGGCGGGTTTGCCTGCGCTGTTGGGCTATGTCTTGATCGGCATCGGCATGGGGCCGTTCCTGCCGGCCATGGACACTGAATCGCCGGCGAGTCGCTTGGCCGAGTTCGGTGTGGTGTTCCTGATGTTTTCCATCGGCCTGGAGTTTTCCCTCTCGCGCTTGAAGAGTATGCGTCAGGCGGTATTCGGGCTGGGGGGGCTTCAGGTAAGCATCACCATGTTCATCGTTATGATCCTGGGGCTGGTACTGGGTCTTTCATGGGAATCCGGCCTTGCCCTGGGCGGCGCGCTGGTCATGTCTTCCACCGCCATTGTCAGCAAGCTGCTCTCGGAACGGGACGAACTCGACAGTGAGCATGGCAAGCTCATCCTGGGCATCCTGCTTTTCCAGGATCTGGCTGTCGCCCCTCTGATCATTTTCGTTCCCGCCTTGGCTCAGAGTTCGGGCCTGGGTGAAGCGCTGCTTCTGGCTACTGTAAAAGCGGCCCTGGCCTTGATGCTGATTCTGACTCTGGGTCAGAAACTCATGCGTCCATGGTTCCACCTCGCAGCCCGGGCCAAGTCGGGTGAGCTGTTTATGCTCAATGTCCTGCTGGTTACCTTGGGGCTGGCCTACCTGACCGATCAGGCCGGTCTGTCCTTGGCTCTGGGTGCCTTCCTGGCCGGCGTGTTGATTGCGGAAACCGAATACCGTTATCAGGTGGAGGCGGATATCCGGCCGTTCCGGGATGTACTCATGGGCCTGTTCTTCGTTTCCGTTGGACTCATGTTGGATCTGAGTGTTGTTGCTGCCCACTGGGCCGAAGTTCTGGCCATCATGGCAACCCTGATTCTTGGCAAGTTTCTGGTGATCGCTCTGCTGGCCGGGCTATTCACCCAATCCTGGGCGGTGGTGATGCGGGTCGGCGCAGGGCTCGCCCAGGCGGGTGAATTCGGCTTCGTTTTGCTGGCCTTGGCTTTGGGAAATAGCTTGCTTGCCGCTGAACAATATCAAACCGTGTTGGCGGCGATGGTTTTATCCATGTTGGCGTCTCCTCTCTTGTTTCTCGGCGGAACAAGGCTGGCCCGACGCTTCGAGGGTGGGGCCTGGATGGAGCAGGCTCGTGGCGTTCATGAGATCGCAGCGCGTGCTTTCGGAATCCAGAAACATGTAATCCTTTGTGGATACGGGCGCAGCGGCCAGAGCCTAGCCCGTTTGCTCGAGTCGGAACGGATACCTTTTATTGCCCTGGATCATGATCCACGCCGGGTCAGGGCGGCCTCCCAGGCTGGGGACAAGGTGGTGTTCGGCGATTCCACTCGCGCTGAAGTGCTGATGGCAGCGGGTGTGCATCGCGCCAAGGCTGTGGTTGTGAGTTTTTCCCACACACCATCCGCCCTCAAGATCATCGCGGCCGTGCAGCGCCTGAAGCCGGATGCGCCGGTCATCGTGCGAACGGTGGATGACAACGATCTGGATAAATTACGCGACGCGGGCGCCAGTGAGGTGGTACCAGAGGTGATGGAAGGTGCCCTCATGCTGGCTTCCCAGACCATGCTCATGGCCGGGGTGCCCCTGGCACGGGTGCTCAAGCGCATACGCCAGACGCGGGAAGCCCGATACGGGGCCATGCGTGGCTATTTTCGGGGTTTGACGGACGAGAACGAGGATGAGGCAAAGGGGGAGCGTTTGGCTTCAGTGCTGATTCGAGCCGGTTCCGTTGTTTTGGAAAAAACGCTGGAGGAACTGGATTTCGCCAGCATGAATGTGACGCTGGTGGGTGTGCGCCGGCCCGGTGCGGGACAGTTCGAATACAGTCCGGCGACGAGCTTGCAGTCCGGGGATATCCTGCTGTTGCGTGGGGACCCCGATGCTCTCGCTGCGGCTGAAATCATGCTCTCTGAATCCTGATCGAGGTTCAGAACAAGGCTGCGGCGCCGCAGTTGGCCTCATTGTCGGCGGCCCGCCACAGGCCGCTGCGTGGATCAAAACAACGGATATCGCTGGGTGGTCCACCACCACCGTCGTAGGCGCTGAAGCGGAATTGCCCCGTGTTGGCTCGGCCGTCGTCGATCTTTCGATCGATTTCCGCGAGGATGCGCGCAGGTACCTGATTGCCTGTCTTCAGGTTCAGCCGAGGGACGCCTCCCGAACCGGTGAACTGGTCGTCATACTGGAGTTGCAGGGTTGCCCCGTAGGGGTTACGCGGCCATTCACCGAGCGGGTCGGGCTGGCCGCCGCTGGCTTGATAGTTGCCGGATATCAGGTTGGCATGCGACAGGTGGACCCAGGCCAGCAGGCTTTCCCGCGCCATGGGCGTGTCTCTCACTACGCCATCACCATTGCCGCCAACCTGATTGTTGGCGATGCCAGATAGGTTGGCATGGGCTAAATCGCCAGGATAATCCCCCGGAATGGCCCGATATTTGTCCTGAAATGCGTAGTAGGCCGCCTTGATGCTGTCGATCTGCGAAATCAGATTGCGCGCACGCGCGCTCTCGATCAGTTCCTGTCCTTTCAGGATGCCGCCCAGCAGCAGGCCGATGACAACCAGAACGATGGCCAGTTCGATCAGGGTGAAACCGCGTGGTGCTTCTGTCATGGTCTGGACGGTAAGCAATTAACGGGCCTTGGCCGAGAGGAAAGAAAACAATTTCTTAGGGGATGGCGGGGACCATGGCTGGCGATATCCTGACGCCTTCGCTTGTAATTTCATCATGATGACGGCCAGTTTACCCGAGGCATGATTCAATTTCGGCCACTAATTGCCGATATTCGCCCCATGTCCGGGCAGCACATCAATCCCCTTCCCTCCACGACAGCCAGCCGCGAAGCATTGCGGTCCATGGCGCTACGGCATTTGCGCCTGCAAAACCATGGCAACCGCATTCTGGCTTTTATGTTGATCTGCCTGCACGCAGCCGTCGTGTGGGGCCATGGTCAGGCCTGGGGCCAAGCCATGGTGCTTGCCCATTACGGGATTTTCCTGCTCTGGCAGCCGTTTTTCAGTGGCCAGCAAGATTTGCCTTGGCCCCGCGCCGTTGGCGTCCTGGGCGTGGGCGCGGCTCTGGCCATTCTGGATAACATTTGGGCAGCGGCTTTGTGGACGGTATTGCTGGCAGGACTGTTGGGTGGCGTGGCGGTCGGCGTTAAGTCGATGAAGGAACGGGTAGGGCTCTGGCTTGCGGTGGCCTATTTGCTTCTGCTCCTGTTTACCTGGATGTTGCCCCATGGCTTCGGACTACCCGTGCTGGATGCTGGTCAGCCGGTCCTGCTGCGGGATGGATTGCTGCTGGTGCCCTTGTTATTGGCACTGTTGCCCTCTCCGCAACTTATGCGTAGCACAGGTGTGCTCGATCTTCTCTATACCCTGTTGTTGGTTCTGGTTATCGGCGTGTTGGCCTTGGGCAGTTACGCCGCCATGCAGCTTACTCATACTGATTATGCTCATGGCACTCTGATCAGCCTGGGAACGTTGCTTGTGTCACTCCTGATTATTGCGTGGTTGTGGCAGCCGAGAGGTGAAGCTTCGGGTCTGCGACACTTATTTTCCCGCTATGTGCTGTCGCTGGGACTGCCCTTGGAGGAGTGGCTCAAACAGCTCTCCGATGCTGCGGAACAGGAGCCGGACCCAGATATCTTTCTGCGCGCAGCCATGGCCGGGTTTACCCACTTGCCCTGGTCTACCGGGGTCATCTGGCACACTGCCCATTCGCGTGGTGAATTAGGCGTGCAAAGCCGTCATTCCGTGACATTTACGCATGAAGGTGTGGAAGTGAACTTCTACACCGATGCACCTGTTAATCCGGCATTTGCATTGCATCTGCGCCTGCTGACCGAGATCATCGGCTACTTCCATGCCGCCAAGACGCGGGAACGGGCCATGCAGGCAAACGCCTATACCCAGGCCATTTACGAAACGGGATCCCGGCTTACCCACGACGTCAAGAACCTGCTCCAATCCCTCAAAACTTTGTGTTCCGCTGCCGAGCACAGCCGGCCGGAACAGGCCATGTCCCTGCAAAACCTCATGCAGCGGCAGTTGCCACAGATCGCCAAGCGGTTGGAAATTACGCTGGATAAATTGAAATCACCTGAGAAGGCTGCGGATCGCAGGGAGATATTGGCGCGGGAATGGTGGCGAAATCTCAAGAATCGTTATGCCCGCGATACGCTTAGCTTCGATATCGACGATCCCGATACCATGCTCTGGCTACCTCAGGAACTGTTCGATAGCGTGGCTGACAACCTGATCCAGAATGCCCTGCGCAAACGGGTCGGTCAGCCGGATGTGACCATACGGGTCGAACTGAGAACCGCACCGGTGCCCAGCCTGATTGTTTGCGATTCCGGTTCTGCGGCGTCTTTCGATGTCATTGAGAAGTTGTTCCACGCCCCGGTCTCCACCTATGATGGCTTGGGCATTGGGCTCTATCAGGCCGCCAAGCAGGCCCAGGGACTTGGATATGGCTTGGAGTTGTCGCGCAACATCGAAGGCGAGGTGTGCTTCACCCTCTGGCAGGAACTACTTCCTGCTTGAGGCGTTTAGGAAGCACTGAAGAACAATGGTTGCTAAGTTGTGACTGAGTTCAGCCTGCTGCTTGTGCCATCAGATACTTCATTTCTCTGACTGCGTTTTCCCATCCGGAAAATATGGCCCGTGCGACGATGGCGTGGCCGATGTTGAGTTCTTCTATGCCGGGGATGGCGGCGATGGCCTGGACATTGTGGTAGTGAAGACCGTGGCCTGCGTTCACAGCCAGCCCGAGGGACCGACCTTTTTCCACTACAGCTCTGATGCGGGCCAGTTCCTTGGCCGCGTCCATCTCGTTTTCGGCATCGGCGAAACGACCTGTATGGATTTCCACCACCGGTGCACCGGCAGACTTCGCAGCTTCCATCTGGTGGATTTCCGGATCAATGAACAGGGAGACGCGCACGCCGGCCTCGCCCAGGATTTCACAGGCGGCGCGGGCTTTCTCGAACTGTCCGGCGACATCCAGGCCGCCCTCGGTGGTGAGCTCCTCACGTCGCTCGGGCACCAGGCAGGCGTCCTGGGGCGCTACTTCCCGTGCGATGTCCAGCATCTCGTCGGTGATGGCCATTTCCAGGTTCATCTTGGTCTGCAGGATGTGGCGCAGGATATAGACGTCGGCATCCTGGATATGGCGGCGGTCTTCGCGCAGATGCAGGGTGATGGAATCCGCTCCGGCGTGTTCCGCCAGCAGCGCGGCCTGCACCGGGCTGGGATATTGGGTGCCGCGCGCTTGGCGCAGGGTGGCCACGTGATCAATGTTGACGCCGAGTCTGATCATAGTTTTTGCAGGTCGATGAGTAGTTTTCGGGTGGCGAGAGGTTTGTCACCCAGGTAATGGGCCAGCAGCTCACGCATGAGCAGTTTACCTTCCGCCAGGGTGGCCGGGTCGGACAAATCGCCTTGCGCCAGATCCAGAAGGGTCTGGCCCAAATAGCCGGATTCATTTCGGGTTAAGGTCGCCACTCCTTCACCGATGTGATAGCCATAGCGGCGTTGTGGGTCCAGTTCGCCCCCCACCGCCAGGTGGCCGAGCGGCTGGGCATAACCCAGTTCCGACAGCAGGTCGAGTTCGAAGCGGCGTAGCACCGGTTCGACGTCTGTCTTGCAGTTGAGGGCATCCAGGGTGGCTACATACATATCGAACAGGGTCTCGTGGGCGTCGCCTTCGGGGAGCAGGCGCAACAGCAGTTCGTTGAGGTAGAAGCCGCACATGAGGGCGTGGCCGCGCAGCATGAGACCGCCACCCTGCCATTCGGCGGCATGCAAGGTGCGCAACTGGCCCTTGCCGAACCAGGATAGGGCGAGGGGCTGGAACGGGATCAGCCGAGCCTTCAGGCCTGATGTCTGGCGCCGGGCGCCGCGCGCTACGACACCCTGCCGGCCATGGTGGCGGGAGAGGACATCGACGATCAGGCTTGTTTCCCGCCAGGGGCGGCTGTGCAGGACGAAGGCGGCTTCGTTGTCGATCCGCTCACTCATCGGGGTTTACTCGTATCCGAACTGCTTGATCAGCCGGGCGTCGTCGGCCCAGCCCCCCTTCACCTTGACCCACAGGTTGAGGAAGACCTTGCGGTCGAACAGCTTTTCCATGTCCTGCCGCGCCTCGCTGGCGATGCGCTTGAT
>CAZEOR010000187.1:0-6196 GCA_964513695.1 uncultured Thiobacillus sp. | reverse complement strand
CGGTCTCCGCCGCCGTCAGGGCCAGGCGAATGGTTTCCAGGTCGCGCATTTCACCCACCAGGATCACGTCCGGGTCTTCCCGCAGGGCGGAGCGCAGGGCCTCGGCGAAGCCGTGGGTGTGGGGTCCCACCTCGCGCTGGTTGATGAGGCACTTCTTGCTCTTGTGCACGAATTCGATGGGGTCCTCGATGGTGAGGATGTGGCCGTACTGGTTTTCGTTGACGTAGTCCACCATGGCCGCCAAGGTCGTGGACTTGCCCGAGCCGGTGGGACCGGTGACCACCACGATGCCGCGTGGCGTATCGGAGATGTCCTTGAATATCTTGGGCGCTTCCAGTTGTTCCAAGGTGAGAACCAGACTTGGAATGGTCCGGAATACGGCACCAGCACCGCGTTCCTGATTGAAGGCATTGACCCGAAAGCGGGCCACGTCACGCAGTTCGAAAGAGAAGTCCACCTCCAGGTGTTCTTCATAAGCCTTGCGCTGCGAGTCGCTCATGATGTCGTAAATCATGGCGCGGACTTCTTGATTATTGAGCGCTGGAACGTTGATACGGCGAATATCACCGTGCACCCGAATCATCGGGGGCAGCCCCGCCGAGAGGTGAAGATCGGAGGCCTTGTTCTTGACCGAGAAGGCAAGGAGCTCGGAAATTTCCATTATAATTCCCCGAGTTACGTGATTTTCCGAGGGAGCGCGGGGCATTATGGGCGCAATCGCCGCCGCCTTGCAAGCTTGCCGGAGCCGGATTACTGCTGCCTGTCTCGCCTCTGGACGAGGTTCCGATTGTGCCCAACTACTGGCTGTGAGCAAGACATTTTCAGCGGATGCTATCCGACAGGCCCATGCCGCCGGACAGTTCAGTTTCGGTGAAAGCTATGTCCAGGAGGCACTGCCGAAGCTGGCGGAACTGGCCGAGTTGGCACTGGAATGGCATTTCATCGGACCACTACAAAGCAACAAAACTCGTCCAGTCGCCGAGAATTTTCACTGGGTACATGGCATCGATCGGGAAAAAGTGGCGCGACGGCTGGCTGAGCAGCGTCCCGGACATTTGCCTCCCTTGAATGTCTGCATCCAGGTGAACGTGAGCGGAGAATCCAGCAAAGGCGGTGCCGCACCGCAAGAAGCACTGGCTTTGGCGAATACGGTTTCGAGTCTGCCAAATATTCACCTGCGCGGTTTCATGGCAATTCCGGAGCCGACTCAGGATGTATCGTTACAGCGCAAGCGTTTCAGAATATTAGCCGAGCTTCTGGAACAAGGACGATGTATGGGCTTGCCCCTGGATACCCTTTCCATGGGCATGTCCGCCGACCTGGAGGCCGCAATCATGGAAGGTGCGACAATAGTTCGTGTTGGCACCGCCATCTTCGGCACCCGCGAATACTCAACAACCACTGGGGAACTGGAATCATGAAATTGGGCTTCATCGGTGGCGGAAATATGGCCGCCGCCATGATCGGAGGACTGTTGCAGAAGGGCTTCACTCCGGACGCGATCCAGGTGGCGGAACCCATGGCGGAAAGATGCGCCTGGCTAACGCGGGAATTCGGCGTGGCTGTGGAAGAAATCGCAGCGGAAACGCTCGGTGCCGACGTCATCGTGCTGGCGGTCAAGCCCCAGCAACTGTCCGCCCTGCTGCGCGACCTCCCCCCCCTCAGACCCGGGCAACTGGTGGTTTCCATTGCGGCGGGCATTCGCGCCCTGGATATTTCCCGCTGGCTGGGACATCACCCCGCAGTAGTCCGCGCCATGCCTAACACCCCCGCCCTGGTAGGTGCGGGCATCGCCGGGTTGTATGCACTGCCGGGTGTGAGCGATGCACAGAAAACCCAGGCCAGCCGCATCCTCGAAGCGGTCGGCGGCGCCGTATGGGTATCCGACGAAGCCCAGATCGACGCGGTCACAGCGATCTCCGGCAGCGGCCCGGCGTACGTGTTCTATTTCATCGAGGCACTGGAGCAGGCCGGCATCGAACTGGGACTGCCCCGGGAAACCGCCCGTCTGCTCACTCTGCAAACCTTCTTCGGCGCTGCCGCCCTGGCCATCAAGGATCAGTCCGCTCCCGCCGAATTGCGCGCCCGCGTCACCTCGAAGGGAGGTACAACGGAGCGAGGCATCCTGGCATTGGAGGAAAGCGGCGTGAAATACGCCATTGGCCTGGCCGCACGGGCCGCGGCCGAAAGGGCCAAGGAAATGGGCGATATCCTGGGGCGCGACTGATGTTTACCGATGCCGCCCAATTCCTTGTCCGGACCGCCTTTGACCTGCTCGCCTGCGCCTTTTTCATGCGCTTCTGGTTGCAGTGGGCGCGCGTGCCATTTCGCAATCCTTTCTCACAATTTCTGGTGAAGGTCACTGACTTCGCAGTACGCCCGCTGCGCCGGGTGATTCCCGGCTTATTCGGGCTGGATTGGGCCAGCCTGGTGTTGTTTCTCGCAGCTGAGCTGCTCATGGTGCTAGGGGTCAACTGGATCGGCGGCTACCCATTCATGCTGGCGGGATTCGAGGTTCTGCCAGGCTTCCTCCTGCTCAGCCTGGCGTCCGCTCTCCGGCTCGGCCTCTATCTGTTGATCGGTTTTGTACTGATCCAGGCGATCCTTTCCTGGATCAATCCCTTCTCAGCCCTGGCACCGGTGTTCTATGCCTTGTCCCGCCCCATCCTGGCACCCTTCCAGAAAATCATCCCTCCTGTTGGTGGCGTCGATTTATCCCCTCTGGCCGCCATCATCCTCATCCAGTTGGTGCTGATCGCGCCGGTTTCCGCCCTGGAACAACTCGCCAACGGGATGGTGCGGTGACGGATTGGCTGCGACCCGTTGCGGGCGGAGTCGAGATCGCCCTGCACATCCAGCCTGGGGCTTCCCATTGCGAAGTCTCGGGGCTGCACGGGGACGCACTAAAAATCCGCATCGCAGCCCGCGCCGTGGAAGGCGCCGCTAACGGGGCCTTGCTCGATTTCCTTGCGCGACACCTTGGCTTGGCGCGGAAGGAGGTTAGAATCTTGCGTGGTGAAAAATCGCGTCGCAAGGCAGTCTGGGCGGCAATCGCTCTGGACGAGGCCCGACGACTGCTCATGGGGAAAACTTGATGAATTATGGTCTGGAAAGCGGCATCACGCGGTTCAAGAACCGGCGTGATCGGCTGGTCAAGGTGGTCACAGCCTACAAAGAGTGGCTGGAACACCATACTGAATCCGAGCCGGAACAATTGCTGCGCCTCTACGACCTGACCGAAAACCTCAAGCGGGACCGGCTCATGGTTGCCTTTGTGGCGGAGTTCAGCCGGGGCAAGACCGAACTGATCAACGCCCTGTTCTTCTCCGATTTCAAGCAGCGCCTGCTGCCTTCGGATGCCGGCCGCACCACCATGTGTCCGACCGAGATCTACTACGACGCTGACACCGAACCCTATATCCGCCTGCTGCCCATCGAAACCCGCTTCCGCGACGACAGCATCAACGCGCTGAAACGTCTGCCGGTGGAATGGAGCACCATCAAGCTGGACGTCTCCGATCCCAATGCCATGGTCACCGCCATGCGCAAGCTGGCGGAAACCAAGATCGTGTTCAAGGTGGAAGCCCGCGCCCTGGGCCTGTGGGACGAGAACGATCCCAACCTGGGTTACATGGTGAAGGATCAGGACCGGGTCGAGATTCCCGCCTGGCGCTACGCCATGATCAACTATCCGCATCCTCTGCTGGAATCGGGCCTGGCGATTCTCGACACGCCAGGCCTCAACGCCATGGGCGCGGAACCGGAACTGACCATTTCCGCCATCCCCAACGCTCACGCCCTGCTGTTCCTGCTGGCCACCGACACCGGCGTCACCCAGTCCGACTTCGAGATCTGGAACAAGTGGGTGTCCAAGCATGCCAGCCAGCACTACGCCGTGCTGAACAAGATCGACATGCTGTGGGACGACCTCAAGACCAATGAGGAAATTGGCCGCACCATCCAGCGCCAGATCGAGTCCACCGCCACCCAGCTCAACATCTCCGCCTCCAGCGTGATGGCCATCTCTGCCCAGAAAGCCCTGGTTGGCAAAATCCGCGGTGACCAGGATCTGCTCAAGCGTTCCGGCATCCAGGCTCTGGAAGTTATGCTGGCACGGGAGATCATCCCATCCCGGGAAAAGATCATGCGGGAATCGGTGACCCGTGAAGTCGGCCCGCTACTGAACGAGGCGCGGGAAACGGCCCACAACCGCATCCAGGCCGCTCGCCAGAACCTGCTCGACCTCCAGGCCCTGTCCGGCAAAAACCAGCAGATCGTCGGCCAGATGCGGGAGAAAATGCTGTACGACAAGCAGGTCTACGACGAAACCACCCGCAACTTCAACGTCACCCGCAAGGTGGTGGCCCAGCAGGGCTGGGAACTGCTGGCCCGGCTGGATGACGACCGCATGGACAAGATCATCGAGGAATCGATGATGGCCATCAACGACAGCTGGACCACCGCCGGCCTGATCAAGGGCATGCATCTGCTGATCCGGCGCATGGGCGCGGAATTCGATTTTGCCCACCAACAATGCGGCGGCATCAAACAACTGCTCAATTCCTCCTACCAGCGCTTCCATGAAATCCACGGTCTGGAGCGCATGGACCCGCCCACCCTGGATCTGTCCCGCTACCGCGCCCGCCTGGACGAACTGATGGTGAGCACCCAGGAGTTTTGCTCCGACCCGCTCAACATCATGTTGGAAAAACGCTTCATGGTGAAGAAGTTCTATATCGCTCTTGTCACCCAGGCTCGCATCCTGTTCCAGCAGGTCCGCATAGAATCGGAAACTTGGCTGCGACTGACATTGGACCCCATCGTCGTGCGCATAACCGAGCACAAAGCGCAGTTGGAACATCGCCTGGAAAACCTTAACAAGGTGCACGCGAACCTGAACTCCATTCAGGAACGCAGTGCCGTAGTCAGCAGGGATATGGTCAAGATCAAGTCCCAGGGAGACCAGATCGAGGCCATCGCCAAGGAATTCTCGCTCCTCACCGGCGTAGCCTTCCGGACCCTGAACAGCGAGTCAGGCACGGCCCCAGCTTCCGATTGACCGACACACGACTGTCCGCCAACGGACGCCGGGTAGTCAAAGCAGGATGATGTCGTACTGCTCCTGAGTGAACAGGCTTTCCACCTGAAGTGAAATTGGCTTGGTGATGAAATCCGACAACTGGGCCAGACTCTGCGACTCCTCATCCAGGAACATGTCGATCACCGTCTGGGAAGCCATGATGCGGTACTCCCGCGCGTCGAACTGGCGCGCCTCACGCATGATGGCGCGCAGGATCTCATAGCAGGTCGTCTGGGCGGTTTTGATCTGGCCACGCCCCTGGCAAGTAGGGCAAGGTTCGCACAGCACACGGGCCAGGCTTTCCCGGGTCCGCTTCCGTGTCATCTCCACCAGCCCCAGCGACGTGAAGCCGTTGATGGTCATGCGCGTGCGGTCGCGCGCCAAGGCCTTGGACAATTCCGCCAGCACCGCTGCCTTGTGCTCCTGGCTGTCCATATCGATGAAGTCCAGGATGATGATGCCACCCAGGTTGCGCAGACGCAGTTGCCGGGCGATGGTCTGGGCCGCTTCCAGATTGGTCTTGAAGATGGTTTCGTCGAAGGTGCGGCCGCTGGTGAAGCTGCCGGTGTTGACGTCGATGGTAGTCAGCGCCTCGGTCTGGTCGACAATCAGGTAGCCGCCGGATTTCAGGTCCACACGACGCCCCAGAGCCTTTTCGATTTCATCCTCCACGCCGTAAAGGTCAAACAGGGGGCGCTCGGCAGCGTAGTGGCTGATCTTGCCTGCCACGTTGCGGGTGAACTCCTCGGCGAAGGCATCCATGCGCACAAAGGTTTCACGGGAGTCCACCAGGATGCGCGTGGTCTCCGATGTGGAGAAATCGCGCAGCACCCGGTGCGCCAGATCAAGTTCCTGATAGATGAGGGCCGGACCAGGCCGGTTTTCCGAGCGGGCCTGGATGGCATCCCAAAGCGTGCGCAGGTAATCCACGTCCGCAGCCAATTCACCGTCCTCGGCCATATTGGCCATGGTCCGGATGATGAAGCCGCCCTTCTCGTCGGCCGGCAGCAGCTTCTGCAGGCGGCTGCGCAGCAGCTGCCGCTCGGCCTCGTCCTCGATGCGCTGCGACACGCCGATGTGCGGATCCTGCGGCAGGTAGACGAGCAGCCGCCCGGC
>CAZEOR010000186.1:0-6256 GCA_964513695.1 uncultured Thiobacillus sp. | reverse complement strand
TGCCCTACGGCATCGACCTGATCGGCGGGCCTTACCTGGAGACACGGGAGGAGATCGTGAAGGCGTTCCGGCCCAAGTCGGCCCTGCGCAAGTGACATGAAGCCAGTGGCCTTCCCCCTCTGGCGCCTTCAGTTTCTGACCGGTGGACTGTGCCTGATCACGGGGCAGTTGGCCCACTTTCTGGTGGGGTCGGATCTGGCCCCCATCATATTCTGGCCTCCCGCGGGGATCGCGTTGGGCGCGGCCCTGGTCTGGGGGCTGGGTACCATCCCCGCCGCATTTCTTGGCACATTTGCTTCCTCGGTCCTGTGGGACATGCCCTGGCAATCCGCCGTGTTGCTGGGCTTGGCTGCCGCCACCCAAGCCCTGGCCGGCACCCTGCTGCTGCGCCGCGCGGGTTTTCCCAATCTGCTGTCCAGAATTTCGGAGTTGCTCAAGCTGGGTCTGTACGGCGGGTTGATTGGGGGGGGCATGGCCGCGGTATTGACGTTCATCGCGCTGCGGGACGTGGATTGGTTCTGGGAGACGACTTTATTGCGCTGCGCCATCGGCGTTGTTTTCGCCCATCTGTTGTCCGCGCTGATCTTCGCCCCCATCCTGATTTGCCGGCGTAGCGAGACTTGTCCTGAACCCCTGGGCAGCCGGACCGAAGCCATCGTGGTTCTTTTTGCGTTGTTCGTGACCGCCATGGCGCTGGCCCATCCCACTCTCCTGGGACTGCCGGGCGGCGTGTTCCGTCCCTACCCCCTCATGCCTTTCCTGCTTTGGCTGGCCTTGCGTGGCACTCCGCGTGACACCGCCCTGGGTGTCGTCCTGGTCTATGGCGTGGCTGCTTCCACTACTGGCTGGGGGCAAGGCCATCTGTTCAACCTGTTGCCTGATACGCTCATCCTGCCGATTCTTGGCTATATATTCGTTCTGGGTCTTTCGTTCATGGCCTTGGCCGTGCTGATGGTGTCCCGTTCGTTGACGGATCGCGCCCTGCGATCAAGCGAAGCGCGCTTGCGCAATGTGATCAGCCTGATCCGGAACTGCCTGTGGGAAACCGATGCGGAAGGGCGCTTCGTATACCTGGATAGCCATGTGGAATCCGTGTTTGCCTTGCCTGCCGAGGCCATGATCGGACGCAGGCCCGAGGATATCTGGTCGGAGGGGCTGGGGCCGGCCATGCGCGATCTGTTCAAGCAGACATTCCACAAGAGCCAGGCCGAGTGCGCATCCCAGACATACCTCCGGTTCGATGGCGATAAGGCGTATCTGGAAACCAACTGCGCCCCCCTGCGGGATGATTCCGGCCGTCATCTCGGTTGGCAGGGGATTACCCGGGATGTCACCGACCGTGTCCGGATGGCACGGGATCTGGACGAAAGCCATCGACGCTTCCACCAGTTGGCGGAAAACATCCAGGAAGTGTTCTGGGTGTCCGAGCGGATGGCTCATTTTCTTTACATCAGCCCCCGCTGCGAGGAGGTCATCGGAGTTTCCCCTGATGCCTTGTATACAGACTACATGGCTTGGTTTTCCGTGGTCCACGAGGCGGACAGGACGCGATTGCAAGCCGCGTTGGAAAGTGTGTCCCAGCGGGAAAAGATCGATCTGGAATTCAGGATTCTGCATCCGCGCAAGGGATTGCGCTGGCTATGGGGCCGATCTTTCCCCTTCGAGGAACAGGGGGGCGTTCCCATGAATGCCGGCATCATCGAAGACATTACCGAGCACAAACTCGCGGATCAGGCCCGCATGGAGGAGGCACTGGCCCAGCGCGACGCGCTGATCCGCGAGGTACACCACCGCATCAAGAACAATCTTCAGACCGTTGTCGGGTTGCTGCGCAGAGAAGCGGGCAAGCACCCGGAAGCGAAGGCCTCCATCGAGTCGGCCATTGCCCAGGTGCAGTCGGTGGCAGTGGTTCATGGTCTGCACGGCCGGGTCACCCAGCACACCATCATGCTGTGCGAATTGCTGCCGGCCATTGTGAAGAGCGTTTCGGAATTGACCAGCGTGCCCATCCGCTTCAGCGGGGTCCGCGAAGGTTGCGGTGAACTGCGCATCAAGGACAGCGAGACGGTGGCTGTGGCGCTGATCCTCAACGAGTTGGTGACCAACGCGGTAAAGCATTCAGCTCAGGGCGCCGGCATCGATGGGGCCATGGTTACAATGGCCAGAGAAGGACATCTGGCCCGCATTCGTATCCAGAACCCCGGCTGTTTGCCCGAGCATTTTCGTTTTATTTCCGGGCTGGGTTTGGGTACGGGCCTTGGCCTGGTCCGGGCGCTGATGCCTGTGCCCGGGATGGTGATTGCGTTTGACCAGGATGGTGCCAATGTGGAGGTTGAATTGGTTATCGAAGCACCGGTGCTGACCCCGGCCTCTCCCGATCAACTGGAATTTGGAAAAGAGGGCTATGCGAAAAATTCTGATCGTCGATGACGACCGCGTGATTCTGAATATTCTGGCCGAAGGCTTGCGGGATCTGGGCTATGACGTTTCCTCCGCGGTTTCCGGTAGCGAAGCGCTCAAGCTGGCGAAGGCGGCCCAGCACGATCTTGCGGTGCTCGACATGCGCATGCCTGAGATGTCGGGCCTGGAAGTCGCGCGCGAATTAAAGGCGGCGAATCTGGTGCCCTTCGTATTCCTTTCCGCCTTCGGCGACGAGTCCGATGTGAGGGATGCGGCCGAGGCTGGCGCCCTGGGCTATCTGGTCAAGCCCGTGGATATTCCCCAACTGGTGCCCTTTATCGAAGCGGCCATGGCGCGGGGGCGCGAGATCGACCTGTTGCGCAGTACCACGGAACAGCTCGAACAGGCTTTGCGTGTGGAACAGAAGACCCGGACCGCGGTGGGCATCATCATGGAACGCAAGGGTTTGGACCGGCAGGAAGCCTTCGACCTGCTGCGCGCCCGTGCCCGTACCCAGCGCCGCAAGATCGGCGACGTGGCGGATGAACTGATTTCAGCGGTGGAGGGAATGAATCTGACGCTGCGCGCGCCTTGATATCCTGTTGAGAAGGTCTTTGCGATATGTTCGTGGGGCGTTATAAAATTCCCCTAAAGTTTGCTTAAGTATTTCCGTAATTCGTATCAGCGGTCGCAGGTATAAAACGACCAGCCCCGTTCGGCGCCCACCCCAATCCTCGGAGGCGCCTTCAATCGCCGCCCAACCCTCGCGGCACATCCAAAGCGTCGGGCCCATCTTTCGCCCCTGGTTTTACCGCAACGCAGGCCTTGGCATTTTTCTCTGGAGCCGGCAGGCCCGAACCCTCGTTGCGGAATGGTGTGCCATGGATTTCATGGGCGGGAGGTGGAAGCATGGATACAAACAAGATCAGCATCACGCCGGATGGCGAACTGCGCATCAAGGTGGGGCGGAATTTCGGCCTGGAAGAAGCGGTGCTTTGCATGCGGGATTGCCATCATCATGCAGCCGGAAGCAACCGGCGCGTGGTATTCGACCTCCTGGGAACCCAAACCATCCAGACTGCCGGACTGGGATTCATGCTGATGGTCAAGGAACGCTGCCAGTTCTCGAAGGAGAACGCCGAAATCGTCTACGACCATCCCCACATCGGCCAGATGCTTCTCCTTGCCCATTTTGAAGAGAAATTCCATCTGGTTCGCCATGGCAAGGCTGATACGGAAAAATTGCGCGAGGGGGATGAACATTCGGGAGGAACGACCGTGACGCCGCACAAGGAGGAGTAAAGCATGGTCAAAGGCATACCTCCGGTTTCCCCGTCGATGAACGACGAAGAAATCCGCTCCGGCGATGACTGCATGATGGCCATCGCCCAGGCCACCAGCCAGCAGTTGCGCCTGCTGGAAAAGGTTTTCCAATGCAATCCGGTCGCCATCATGATCGCCGACCGGCACAACCGGATCATGGCGGTGAACCGGAGTTTCACCCGTCTGACCGGCTATAGCGCGGAGGATGCGATCGGCCAGACGCCGGCCATGTTGAAATCCGGGCGGCATGGTCCGGAGTTCTATCGGGCCATGTGGGAAAGCCTGCAAAAATTCGGCGAGTGGTCCGGCGAGATTTGGGACCGGCGCAAGGATGGCAGCCACTATCCCAAGTGGCTGAACGTCAATGTGGTGCGGGAGGGTCCGAACGGCCCCATCACCCAT
Organism: uncultured Thiobacillus sp.; assembly: GCA_964513695.1. GTDB lineage: Bacteria > Pseudomonadota > Gammaproteobacteria > Burkholderiales > Thiobacillaceae > PFJX01. The sequence continues at coordinate 2,131 of CAZEOR010000186.1, read as the reverse complement.
TACCTGGCCTCTTTCAACGACTTGTCTGCCAGCAAGGTGGCGGAAGAGCGCATCCGCCTGCTGGCCTACCACGACCCCCTCACCGGCCTGCCCAATCGCCTGTTGCTGACGGATCGCTTGGCCCATGCCTTGTCCTCGGCCAAACGGCGCCAGGGCCATGTAGCGGTGCTCTATATCGATCTGGACCGGTTCAAGAACGTCAACGATTCCCTGGGCCACGCGGTGGGGGACAAGTTGCTATGGGAGATCGCTCATCGGCTCAACACCTGCGTGCGGGAGGAGGACACCGTTTCCCGCATGGGGGGCGATGAGTTCGTGATCGTGCTGGAAAGCCTGCAAGACCAGGAGGATGCGGCCTCCATCGCCAACAAGGTGCACAAGGCCTTCGAACGGCCCATCCTGGTGGACAACCGGATGTTGCATGCCTCGGCCAGCATCGGCATCGCGGTCTTCCCCGATGACGGCGAGAGCGCCGAAGTGCTCATGCAGAACGCCGACACGGCCATGTATCAGGCCAAGGCCCAGGGCCGCAACAACTTCCAGTTCTTCGCCCCCTTCATGAATACCCATGTACGGGAGCGGCTCGATCTGGAGAACACGTTGCGCGAGGCTTTGGAGCGGGACGAGTTCGAACTGTATTACCAGCCCATCGTGGATTTGCGCAGCGGCGAGATCGTTTGCGCCGAAGCCTTGATCCGCTGGCGTCATCCGGAGCAGGGCCTGATTCCGCCGAACAAGTTCATTCCCATCGCCGAGGAAACCGGCTTCATCGTGCGGATCGGCGATTGGGTCATCGACCAGGCCTGCCGGGTGCTCTCCGCCTGGCATGCCCAGGGCGTCCGGCCGCCCCGGCTGTCGGTGAACGTCTCGCCGCGCCAGTTCCGCCAGCCGGGCTTGGCGGACCGCATCCGCCACATCCTGGATACCCACGGCGTCGACGCCCGCCAGATCGACCTGGAAGTGACCGAGAGCGCCCTGATGGATCATCCACAACTGGCCGCACGGATTCTCAGGGAACTCAAGGCCATGGGGCTGGGTATCGTCATCGACGATTTCGGCACCGGCTACTCCTCCCTGGCGTACCTGAAGACCTTCCCCATAGACAAGTTGAAGATCGACCGTTCCTTCGTGCGGGATCTGCTGAACGACAACAGCGACCGGGAAATCACCCTGGCGGTCATCGCCCTGTCCCACAACCTGGGGCTCAAGGTGGTCGCGGAAGGCGTGGAACAGCCTGAACAACTGGAATTCCTCAAGCGCCATCATTGCGACAGCGTCCAGGGCTATTTCTACAGCCAGCCCAAGCCGGCCGGCGTGTTTCTGGATTACCTGCTGGACTATCGAAGCGGTTTGCCCATCTGAGCACCGCTCAGGCCAGCAGCCGCCGGGTGACCTCCCCCGCCAGCATCAGCCCGAACAGGGGCGGCAGGTAGGCGATGGTCCCATTCACCGCGCGCGCGCGGCCCTGGCTGACCGGCTCGGGCGGGCGCGGCGGCCGGCCCGGCTCGTCGGACCAGACCACCAGCACATCCTTGTGGACTTCCCGCTTGCGCAGCCGCTTGCGTACCACCCGGGCGAGGGGGTCGTTCTCGGTCTTGGAAATGTCGGAAATCCTCACCCGCGTCACATCCAGTTTGTTGCCGGCGCCCATGCTGGCGGCCACCGGCAGGCCGCGCCGGCGGGCCTCGACGATGAGGGCCACCTTGCAGTTCAGGGAGTCGATGCAATCCACCACGTAATCGGCGTCGTCGGGCAACAGGGCGGGAATGTTTTCGGGGGTGAGGAAGTCGGTCAGCACGGTGAGCCGGCAATCCGGGTTGATGTCGCGGATGCGTTCCGCCATGACCTCGACTTTCAGACGGCCCACGGTGGAAAACAGGGCCGGCAGTTGCCGGTTGATGTTGGAAACCCCCACCGCGTCCATGTCCACCAGGGTCAGACGGCCGATGCCGGCCCGCGCCAAGGCCTCCGCGCACCAGGAACCGACGCCGCCCAGGCCGGCCAGGAACACGTGCTTGCCGGCAAGTTTGTCCACGCCTTCCTGACCGATCAGGATCTCGGCCCGTTCGAACTGGGGCGGGACGCTCATCGCCAAACCGGCGGCAGGCTGGCGGCGATGCCGGTGAACACC
>CAZEOR010000185.1:0-6271 GCA_964513695.1 uncultured Thiobacillus sp. | reverse complement strand
GGCGGCGGCCTGGGCGGCCAGGACTATTTCGTAGACGTCCTTCTGGGGGCCGCTGAAACGGCCGTTCACCGGGAAGGCGCGGGTGATGTCGGCGGCGTAGCCGTGGTATTCCCCGGCCGCGTCGATGAGCAGCAGGTCGCCGTCGTTCAGGGGCTTGTCGTTGCTGACGTAGTGCAGCACGCAGGCGTTGGCGCCGCCGGCGACGATGGGGGTGTAGGCCGGCGCCTCGCAGCCACCCTGACGGAAGACGCGCAGCAGTTCCGCTTCGATTTCCCATTCCCCCATGCCGGGCTTGCAGGCGCGCAGGGCGGCGACGTGGGCGTCGGCGGAGATGTCGGCGGCGCGCCGCATCAGCTCGACTTCGTGGGCGTCCTTGAACAGGCGCATCTCGTCGATGAGGGCGTGGGCGTCGGTGATGGCGGCGGGGGCGGCGACGCCGGCCCGGCCCTTGCCGCGCACGGTGTTGATCCAGCCCATGACCCGGGCATCCCAGGCGGCATCGGCGCCGAAGGGATAGCAGACCCGGGGCTGGTTCTCCAGCAGTTGGGGCAGGCGTTTGTCCAGTTCCGCGTAGGGGTAGGCGGCATCGAAGCCGAATACTTCCTTGGCGGCCTGGGGGCCGTGGCGGAAACCGTCCCAGATTTCCCGTTCCAGATTTTTCTCGCGGCAGAACAGGATGTGGCGCGCCCGCTTGCCGCCCCGGCCGGCGATCAGCACCAGCACCGCTTCCGGCTCGGGAAAGGCGGTGAGGTAATAGAAGTGGCTGTCGAAACGATAGGGGTAGTGGGCGTCCCGGTTGCGGATGGCTTCCGGCGCGGTGGCCAGGACCAGCACGCCCTCACCCATGGCCTTGAGCAGATGGGCGCGGCGGGCGCGGTGAATGCCGATGTCAGGCTGCATGACTTAATTCCCTATCCAGGTCGACCAGGCGTTGGGGTGTGCCCACATCCTCCCAGCGGCCGGTGAAATGCTCGCCGGAAACCTGGCCCCGGTCCATGGCGGCACGCAGCAGGGGGGCGAGCTTGGCCTTGGTTCCGACGGGGATATGGTTGAACAGTTCCGGTCGGTAGCAGCCGATGCCGGAGAAAGTGAGGCGGCCGGCGGCATGGGTGGGGGGCTGGATGACCCGATCGCCTTCCAGGGTGAAATCGCCCTGGACGTGATGGGACGGGTTGTCCACCAGCACCAGATGGGCCAGGTGGTCCGGGTTCGCGGCCATGTCGGCGAGGATGGGGCACAGGCGGCCGTAGTCGAATTCGGCATAGACATCGCCGTTGGTGACCAGGAAGGGCGCGTCGCCCAGCAAATTCCGGGCGGTGGCGATGCCGCCGGCGGCTTCCAGAGGTTCCGGTTCCCGCGACCAGGCGATGGAAGCGCCAAGTTCGGCGCCGTCGCCGAGAAAGTCCTCGATCTGCTGGCCCAAGTGCGCGTGGTTGATGACCAGTTCGGTGAAGCCCGCCGCCTTGAGGCGTTCGATCTGCCAGACGATGAGGGGCTTGCCGCCGGCCATCAGCAGAGGCTTGGGCGTGTGGTCGGTGAGGGGACGCATGCGCTCGCCCAGGCCGGCGGCCAGGATCATGGCCTTCGGCGGGTGAGGCGTGAGGAGTGAGGGGTGAGGGGGCATGTCAGAAGGTGTAGCCCACTTCCACCGACTTGCCCTCGATCTCGTCCAGCAGATGCAGGAAGGCGCCCAGGCCGTTGTAGCGGCCGCAGGCCCGGCGCAGATAGTCCATGACCAGGGGCATGTCCTTCAGGTAACCGTCCTTGCCGTCCCGGTGGCACAAGCGGGCGAAGATGCCGAGCACCTTGATGTGGCGCTGCGCGCCCATCCATTCGAAGTCCCGGTAGAACTCGCCGAAGTCCGGGCGCACCGGCAGGCCGGCCTTGCGGGCGGCTTCCCAGTAGCGCACCAGCCAGTCCAGCACCCGGTCTTCCTCCCAGCGGATGTAGGCATCCTTGTAGATGGAGGCCAGGTCGTAGGTGATGGGGCCATACACGGCGTCCTGGAAATCCAGCACACCCGGGTTGTCCCGCTCGGTGACCATCAGGTTGCGGGAATGCCAGTCCCGATGCACGTAGACCCGGGGCTGGGCCAGGTTGTTGGCCAGGATGGCTTCGAAGGCGCTGTCCAGCACCGTTTGCTGTTCGGCGCTGAGGGTCATGTTCAGATGCTTGGCCAGATACCAGTCCGGAAAAAGACGCAGTTCCCGCAGCAGCAATTCCCGGTCGTATTCCGGCAGTTCGCCGGGCCGGCTGGCGAGTTGGATCCTGACCAGGGTGGCGTTGGCATCCCGGTACAGCCGGTCGCCGCTGGCGTCGTCCAGGGCCATGAGATAGGTGGTGTTGCCGAAATCCGACAGCAGCAGGTAACCCTCTTCCAGGTTCTCGGCCAGGATTTCCGGGGTGTTGGCACCGGCCGCCCGGAACAGGCGGGCGACGTGGAGATAGGGCCGGCAATCCTCGTGGCTGGGCGGCGCGTCCATCACCACGAAGCTGCCAGCGGCCGTGGTGGCGCGGAAGTAGCGGCGGAAGCTGGCGTCGGCGGAGGCGGGTTCCAGGGAGAGGAGCGGATCGGGCAGGACAGTTTGTGTCCATTCCCGCAAACGGGCGAGGCGTTCCAAAGCTATAATCCGTCGGTCAAAAAAAGCGCCCGAATTCTAACACCCGCCCATGCAGCCCGCCGTGCCCCCCTTCGCGCGCCTGATCCTGTCCCTGTGCCTCGCGGCGGTATTCGCGGGGGCGCATGCCGATTCCGTCGCGGTTCCGGAGCCGGATACTGATGCAAGGAAAGCAATCAAACCCGCTCCTGCAAGCCAGGCAGCTTTCCTCGTGCTCAAACCTTCCGTGGACATTTCGAAAAGTTCACGCAAGGAGCAGCCGTCACCCGGCCCCACCTATTTCGAAGCAGATAACCTGCAAGGTCACAAGGATCGGGAGCTCGTGGCGGAAGGCCGGGCGATCATGCGCAACCTGCGGGAGAGTCTGGAGTCGGATTGGCTGCGTTATGACCAACCCGAGGACGAAGTCCAGGCGCGCGGCCATGTGGTGTTTATCCGCGAGCGGGACCGTATTGAGGGAGGCGAACTCAAACTGAAGCTCACGCCGCGACTCGGAGACATGAAGGATGTGCGTTTCGAGATGTATAGCGAGGATGGGAAACGGGCGCGCGGCGATGCTACGACACTGACCTTTGCGGGCGTGGACAAATATCAGATGGAGCACGCCACCTATACGTCCTGTCCAGCGGGGAATCAGGACTGGCTGCTGAAAACGGACGATCTCAAGCTGGATTATGTGACCAGCCTGGGGTCGGCGCGTCAGGTCCGGGTGGAGTATATGGATGTTCCCATCCTGTACGCGCCCTGGATGGATTTCGCCTTGGACGACAAGCGTAAATCGGGCTTCCTGGCGCCTTCCTATGGCGCCTCCAACGAGCGTGGGTTGGAACTGGTGACCCCCTGGTACTGGAATATCGCCCCCAATCGGGACGCCACCATCACGCCTCGCGTCATGAGCAAGCGGGGAATTCAGATAGCCGGTGAATACCGCTATCTGGAAAAAACCTATTCAGGCGACGTGACCATGGAGTTCCTGCCCAATGACATGGTTGCGGATCGCAGCCGCTACCATGGTTACTGGCGGCACAGACAAGGATTCGATAGCCACTGGTCGGGCAGTCTTGAGTATGAGCGCGTATCCGATGATCGCTATTTCTCCGACTTGGCCAGCGTGGTTCACCAGACGTCTCTGGTCAACCTGCCGCAACAGGCCAACTTGGCTTACGACGGGGGCTGGTGGAAGGCCGGTGGCATGCTGCAGAGCTATCAAACCTTGCAGGACGCTGCTGCGACCATCGTTGAGCCGTACCACCGTTTGCCTCAACTTACCTTGAGTGCCCACTTGGACCGTTTCCAGGGGTACCAGAGCGCTCAATTCGATTTCTCCGGCGAATATGTCAATTTCGACCACTCTGTGGGCGGCCGGGTGCAGGGGAGTCGTTTGTATGCTTACCCAAGCCTGAAATTCCCGATCCAGACACCCTATTCCATCGTGACGCCCCGGCTGGGCTGGCATTTGACCCGCTATATGCTCGACGACTCGAGCCGGAATCTGCCGGATAGCGTGGCCGCCGCCGCGCCCGCCGGCGGTTATGCCGATATGACCCGGAGCTTGCCTGTATTCAGCCTGGACTCCAGTTTGTTCATGGAGCGAGATTGGTCGTTCATGGGGCGTAATTTCATCCACACGCTGGAACCCCGTGCGTTCTACGTCTATATCCCGCACCGGAACCAGAATCGTCTGCCGGTATTCGACAGTGGCTTGAGCGACTTGTCGATGGACCAGTTGTTCACGGAGAACCAGTTCACCAGTGTGGACCGGGTCAATGACGCCAACCAGCTCACCCTGGCCCTCACCTCACGCTTCCTCGATCGGGAAACCGGTATGGAACGCTTGCAGGTCACTTTCGGCCAACGTTATTACTTCGCGGATCAACAGGTGGCACTGACCCCGGCCACGGCGGCGAGAAGCGCCAATACGACCGATCTGATTGCCCAGGTCAGCGGCCAGATCACGCCGAAATGGCGTCTCAGCACCGGGGTGCAGTTCAATACGGACAATGGAACCTTGGCCAAAGCCAATTTGGGCGGGACGTTCCGGAACGGGCCAGGGCGCATCTTCAATGCCGATTATCGTTACACCAAAGACCCGGTTACTCCCGCCAATACGATTAACCAGATCGATCTTTCCGCCCAGTGGCCTCTGGCGCCCAAATGGTATGGCCTCGGTCGCTTCAATTACTCATTCAAGGACGGGCGGCTTGTGGAAGGCTTGGCGGGTTTCGAATACAACGCAGGTTGCTGGTCGTTGCGAGGAGTCTTGCAGCAATTGGCGACCTCGCAAACGACGACAACCAGCGCATTTTTCCTGCAACTGGAATTGCGCGGCCTGACCAAACTGGGCCCCAATCCCCTGGAAGTGCTGAAACGGAGCATCAGTGGCTATGCAAAAAGCGATGATTTCGACTTGCCTCAATAAATACGTCCTTGGCCTGGCATGCCTGTTCGTGTTGGGCACCCAGCCTCCCCTTCTGGCAGCGCCACTGGAGGTTGACCGTATCGTGGCGGTCGTGAACAACTCGGTCATCACCGAATTCGAATTGAAAAGCCGCGTCGCGCAGGCCTTACGCCAGATCGCCGGTCAAAACACCCCTCAGCCTCCGCGCGGCCTGCTGGAAAAGCAATTATTGGAACGCATGATCACCGAAAAGGTGCTCATGCAGATCGCGGAAGACACCAATATCCGCTTCGAGGGACTCATTCTGGACCGAGCCATCGCTCGAATCGCCCAGGGCAACAATCTGAGTCCCGAGGCTTTTCGCAATGCGCTGGAGACGGATGGTCTCGACTTCAACGCATTCCGCGAACAGATCCGCTCCGAGATGACCATCAGCCGTTTGAAAGAGCGGGAAGTGGACAACAGGCTGGTGATCACCGAAGCGGAAATTGACAACTTCCTCGCCAATCCTTCTCAGGCGGCCAGCCAGCAGGATGAGTACAAGCTGGCCCACATTCTGGTGCTGACTCCCGAAGGCGCCAGTCCTGAAAAATTGGCCGAATTGAGAGCCAAAGCGGAGAAGGCCCTGGCGGAATTGAAGGCGGGTGCGGATTACAACCAGATTTCCGCGGCCTATTCCGATGCCCAGAATGCCCTCCAGGGCGGCGCTTTGGGTTGGCGTCCCGAGGCTCAGTTGCCCAGTCTGTTTTCCGGCGCTCTCGCGAATATGAAGCCGGGGGATGTATCTGCGGTGCTCAAGAGCGGAAACGGCTTCCATATCCTCAAGCTCCTGGACAAGCGTGGCAAGAACGTCCAGATGGTCATCAAGCAGACCCAGGCCCGCCATATTCTTGTGAAGACCAATGAAGTCGTGGCAGACAACGATGCAAAAAACCGACTGATTCAACTCAAGGAACGCATTGAGAACGGCGCCAATTTTGCCGAGCTCGCCAAGTTGCACTCCGACGACCTCTCCGCCAGCAAGGGGGGGGAACTGGGCTGGCTCAATCCGGGCGATACCGTGCCCGAATTCGAGCGCATGATGGATAGCCTCAAGCCTGGCGAAGTTTCGGCGCCGGTCCAGTCTCCCTTCGGCTGGCACCTGATCCAGGTGTTGGACCGCCGCGACCAGGATGTCACCCAGGAGCGCAAGCGATTGGACGCGCGCCGGGCGATTCGCGAACGCAAGTCGGAAGAGGCCTTCGACGACTGGGTG
>CAZEOR010000184.1:0-6285 GCA_964513695.1 uncultured Thiobacillus sp. | reverse complement strand
ATCTCGGTGGGGGCGCCGAAACTCAGGCCCAGGGCGGCGGTGTCCTGCACGGCCTTGACCACGTCCGGGTCGGCGTGGCCCAGGATCAGCGGTCCCCAGGAGCCCACGTAGTCGAGGTAGGCCTTGCCGTCCGCGTCCCACACCCGTGCCCCAAGCCCTTTGGCGAAGAAGCGGGGGGTGCCGCCGACGGAGCGGAAGGCGCGCACCGGCGAGTTGACGCCGCCGGGGATGACTTTCTGGGACTGCTCGAACAGCTGGTCGTTGCGGGAGGTCATGGGTTTTCCTCGAAGAGATTCACAAATTGTCGCGTTGCCCGGCCGGGGTCGTCAGCCTCGTACACAGCGGTGATCACTGCGATCAGGTCGGCGCCGGCTCTGATCAGTTCCCCGGCGTTGGCTGCCGTGATCCCGCCAATGGCGCATACCGGCAGGCCGGTTGATGCCCTGCCCGCTGCAAGCAGCCCGACTTCCGCACGCTTGGCCTGAGGCTTGGTAGGCGAGGCGAAAAAGCTGCCGAAGGCGATGTAATCGGCGCCTGTCCGCGCCGCCGTAGTCGCATGGCTCAGACTCTGGTAGCAGGAAACGCCCAGAATTTTACCGGGTCCGGCCGCATCGAGGCGGCGGCGGGCGGCAGCAAGTTCTCCGTCGTCCTCGCCCAGATGGACACCGTCCGCTTCGCTGGCAAGAGCCAGCTCCAGGTCATCATTGATGATCAGCTTGGCGCCGAGGCGGCGGGTGAGGCCGCGCAGGGCCATGGCCTGTTCCTGCCTGTGACGGGGTGTTGCGGCCTTGTTGCGGTATTGCAGAAATTGGCACCCCGCGGACAGGATGGCCTCGGTCGTCGTCAACAATCGGACGCTGTCGGACCAGTCCGGGGTGATGGCATAGAGGCCGCGCCAGGTAACGGCGCCGCCCGGCTTACTCTTCATCGTCTCCGCGCACCCAGTACAACCGATCCGGGATGAACTGCCCCATGCCCGGCCGGTAGGCGTTCTTCAGCGTCTGGTAGGTGTATTCCTGGGCTTCTCTGGCGGCATCGCCGATGTCTTGACCCAGAGCGAGCAGAGCGGCCAGCGCGGAAGCCAGAGTGCAGCCCGAGCCGTGATAGGAACCTTGCAGGCGGTCCCAGTTGAGGCGATGCACCACACCCTGGGTGTTATAGAGCGTGTTGCTGACCTGAATGCCTTGTTCGTGAGCACCGGTGATGAGCACATACTCGCAGCCCAGATCGATAAGCCGGCGGGCGCATTCGTCCAGACCGGGGTCATCATTTTCCTCGTCCAGGTCTTCCGCCAGCCGGCGCGCCTCAATGCTGTTGGGGGTGAGCACGGTGGTCTGCGGCAGGAGCAGGTCGCGCATGGCTTCCAGCAGTTCCTCGTTGGCCAGGGGATCGCCCCGGCCGGAAGTAAGTACCGGGTCGAGAATCAAGGGAATGTCGGGGTAGTCGGACACCACTTCGGCAATGGCAGCCACCGCCTCCACACTGCCAATCATGCCGACCTTTATGGCTGCCACCGGCATATCCTCAAGGACACTACGTGCCTGATCGGCAATCCACTCCGGGTCGATAGGCAGGTAATCGTCGACACCGACGGTATCCTGGACGGTAACGGCCGTGACGACTGAAAGGGCATGGCAGCCCAGGCTGGACAGGGTCAGGACATCCGCTTGGAGTCCAGCGCCGCCGGTAGGATCGGTGCCGGCGAAGACGAGCACGGCGGGGAGCGGCGGGAGTGACATGGAGAAACCCTTGGCGTGGGCGGGAAGAATGGGCAGAATCCAATTCTATTACTAAGAGCCTATCTCAGCAGGAATCATGCCTCGCGCCGATTCCCACTGAGATAGGCTCTTGGCTATACCCTCGGATGGTGCATGGATGGAATATAGAACGTGGATGTGCTTGGTATGCGGCTTCATCTATGACGAGGCCAAGGGTCGGCCAGAGGAGGGCATAGCACCCGGAACCCGTTGGGAGGAGGTTCCGGTGAATTGGACGTGTCCGGAATGCGGGGCGCGCAAGGAGGATTTCGAGATGCTGGGAATTTAACGACGGATTTCCGGCGTTTTCCCCTTGTCGGGCATGGATTGGCTCTTTCCGGGCGGATTTGTGAACAGGAGGATCGACATGCGTTGGTTGGCTGCCTTGTTCCTGGCGGCGCTGGCCTGGAGTGTGCAGGCTCGCGAGGAGTTGATTCTCAACGTGACCCTGGATTACGACCAGGAACGCGATCACGTCGCCACCCAGACGGTCTTCAACGATCTCGCGCGTTTTCTCAGCGGGGAAGTGAAGCAGCCGGTCAAGTTGATCATGACCCAGAATGCGGAACGGGTAGGCGAGCGCATCCGCACCGGCACCTATTCCATGCTCCTGGCGCCGGCCCAACTGGTGGGGCTGGCCATGCGCAATGGCTATGTGCCGGTGGCCAAAACCGAACGTGAAGCGCAGGTCGTCCTGGTGGCCAGCAAGAATGCTCAGATCCGTACGCTGGAAAACGCCAAGGGAAAGCGCATCGTGCTTCCTCACCAGGAATCTCTAGTGAGCTATTTGGTGCGAGGTGAGCTGAACGCCATGGGGCTGTCGCCATCCAGATATTTCAGCCAGGTTTCGTACATGAACCAGTACGGCGCGGTGCTATACGCCCTGGAGATCGGACAAGCCGACGTCGCGGCGATGAAGGAGGACGTGGCGAAGGACTGGATCGGCCGCAACCCTGGGTCCGTGGTCATCAAGTCGCTGGCCAAGGTTCCCCAGGCGGGCGTGGTGGTGAGTGACAAGATGGACCCGGCGCTGAGAGATCGCATCCGCGTCGCTTTCACCCACATCGACAAGGATCTGGAGTCGCGCCTCAACCGGACCCGGCTGGGCGCCTTTGACCCCGCCGACAAGGCCGATTTCGAATTCGTGTCCACACGCGGCTTCTATTCACCCGAAATCCTGGCTGGCGCCACCATCCCTACCGCCGAGCAGGTCAAGAAATTGATGTCGCAGGGCGTTCCCCTGTTCGATGTCCGGCCGGTGGCGCATTATCGCGAAGCTCATATTCCCGGCGCGGTTAACGTCCCTTACCAGATGAACAGCCCCAAGGAAGTGGATTACGACGATTCCTCGGATGCCTTCGATCTGGCAAAACTTCCCAAAGACAAGAACGCCCCCATGATTTTCCAGTGCAACGGCGCCGAATGCTGGTATAGCTACAAGGCGGCCCGTTACATGGTGAAACGGGGTTATTCGAAGATTTATTGGTTCCGCACCGGACTGCCTGCATGGAAGGCCGCAGGCTATCCGGTGCAACGCGGCGCCCAATAACCGGGCGACCAGAAGGAGGCTGCGTGGACAATCCCAACGACTTGGCCGGCATCAAGGTGATGGTGATCGATGATAGCAACACCATCCGCCGCAGCGCCGAGATCTTCCTGCTGAAAACCGGCTGCGAGGTCATTCTGGCTGAAGACGGCTTCGATGCCCTGGCCAAGATCACCGACCATCAACCCCAGGTCATATTCGTGGACATCATGATGCCCCGCCTGGATGGTTATCAGACCTGCGCGCTGATCAAGAAGAATCCGCGTCTGCGCGAAACCCCCGTCATCATGCTGTCCAGCAAGGACGGTTTGTTCGATCGGGCCCGGGGCCGTTTGGTCGGGTCGGACGAATATCTCACCAAACCTTTCACAAAGGACACCCTGCTGGAAGCGGTGCGCCGCCACCGGCCGAAAAGCGCCTGAAGCCGAGGATGAGTCATGCCAATCAAAAAAGTATTGATCATCGACGATTCGCCCACCGAGCGCTTTTTCCTCACGGACCTGCTGCGCAAGCAAGGCTATGACGTACTGACAGCGGAAAGCGGCGAACTGGGCGTCGCCGTCGCCAAAGCCGAGAAGCCGGACCTGATCCTCATGGATGTGGTCATGCCCGGCCTCAACGGGTTCCAGGCCACGCGCCAGTTGTCACGCAACCCGGAAACCCAGGCCATTCCGGTTTTTATGTGCACCACCAAGGGCCAGGAGACCGACCGGGTCTGGGGATTGCGCCAAGGCGCCGTCGACTATCTGGTTAAGCCCGTCGTGGCGGAAGATCTGATCGCCAAGATCAAGGCTTTGGGCTGACGGACGCCGCATCGATGGAAGCCAAGGAAAGCCTGAGAGAATTTCAGACCCGGCTGGCGGAGAAGCTGAAAGCCGCCGAGGAAACCAGGGGCGCCTCATCCAAACTGGGATTCATCGCCGGTGGGAAGCATTGGCTGGTGGACCTGGATCAGATCAACGAAGTGGTAACGGTTCCCACATTGACTGAAGTGCCCTGGGCCAAGCCCTGGTTCGTCGGCGTCGCCAGCGTGCGCGGCGCCCTGTATGGTTGCGTCGATCTGGCCGCCTATCTTGGCCTTGCTGACCCGATGCCGCCGGGCGAATCGCGGATTCTCCTGGCTCACCCACGCTTCGGCGTGAATGCCGCACTGCGCGTGGAGCGCGCCCTGGGTTTGCGTGGCATCGCCGATCTGGTGCCAGAGCCCATCGAAATTGGCGCGGCACCTTGGCAGGTTTCACGCTGGCACGACCGCGCTGGTCAGTTCTGGACGGAAATCAACATGGAACGGCTGGTGTCGACACCGGCCTATCTGGAAGCTGGATTGTGATGGCCTGTCCACCCCGGACCCAAGGCCTGGACGAATCTGAAAGGATGCATTGATGGCGATGAGCAAGCCGCGCATGGATCTTGGCGCTGTTTTCGGATTACTCGCCGAGCGATTGAGCCCGATGGTGGGGCGTGTCATGGATCGCTGGATGGCTCTGGACTTGGAACGGGTGCCGGTTCTGAACCGCCTGGCGCCCGAGCAACGCCATCCGGCGGTGGTGCTGACTCTCCTGGCTTCCCTGATCCTGGCCGCTTTGCTCATCGTCTGGCATACCGTCCAGGTAGGTAATCGGGCTGGCTACATCGAAATCGCCACGCGCTTGCAGATGCTTTCCCAGCGCTACACCAAAACCGCCCAACAGGCTGTGCTCGGCAACAAAGTGGCCTTCGGCCAACTGGAAGAAAGCCGCAAAGCCTTCGCCGACGGGCTCAACACCCTCATCGATGGCGGTGCGGGCGTACCCTCCTCGCCCGGTTTTATCCAGTCGGACCTGGCCGAGATCAAGAAGCGTTGGGATGTTTCCAGAAAGGATATCCAGAACTTGGTCAGCCAGCAGGGCGTACTGGTGGAATTGGCCGGCGGCCTGTCCCAAATCAACCAGCGCAATGCTGAATTGCTCGACCTGACCGAACAGGTCATCGCCCTTCTGCCAGGGGACTCCAAGAAACAACTGGCTTTTGCCAACCAGCAAGCACTATGGACCCAGCGCATGGCGAAAAACGCCAATGCCCTGCTGTCCTCCGACCAGATCAATCCGGAAACCGCCTACCAGCTCGGCCAGGATTTGCGCACCTTCCGCGAGGTGCTGGACGGCATGCTGCATGGTAGCGGCAGCCTTGGCGTTGTGGCGGTATCCGAAGCCAGCGCGCGTGAGAAGCTGCTGGAGGTCCAGGACATTTTCGGCCGTTTCGAGAAGCAGGCGACCTACATTCTCAAAAACATGCCCCAGTTGGTGGAAGCGAAACGCGCCGCCCGTGAAATCTTCGACGAATCCGAGCAATTGCTGAGCCTGACCAGCAAGCTCACCGAGCGTTACCAAGGCATGGGTGCCGGTTTTTCGCTGTTATTGGCTATTCTGTTCTCTCTGCTTGCCCTCGCCGCCCTGCTGATCCTGGGTGTGATCAACGTCGGCGAAGCGCGTCGGCGCGCAGAAGAGGCCGCCCAGGAAAACCAGCGCAATCAGGATGCCATTCTGCGGCTGCTGAACGAAATGGGCGACCTGGCTGAGGGCGACCTCACCGTGGAGGCCACGGTGACCGAGGACATCACCGGTGCCATCGCCGACTCGGTGAACTACGCCATCGAAGAGTTGCGTACCCTGGTCCAGGGCATCAACCGGGCGGCCGACCAGGTGAGCCGAGCCACCACCGACGCCCGCGCCAGCTCAGACGAACTGCTCGCCGCCGCTGAGCTTCAATCGCGCCAGATCGCCGAAACCACGGAGTCGGTCAACCAGATGTCCCAGTCCATCGGCCAGGTGTCCCAGAACGCCGCCGAATCCGCCCGTGTGGCCGAGCAATCCCTGGCCACCGCCCGCAAAGGGGGCGATTCGGTGCGTGGAGCCATCGCCGGCATGAACGCCATCCGCGACCAGATTCAGGAAACCTCCAAGCGCATCAAGCGGCTGGGCGAATCGTCCCAGGAGATCGGCG
>CAZEOR010000183.1:0-6288 GCA_964513695.1 uncultured Thiobacillus sp. | reverse complement strand
TGCGGCGCCGCCTACCAGCCCACGGACCTGATCGCGCCCTATTCCGCCGTGTCCGGCGCGACGCCAGTCAGGAAGCAGTCCGACCACTACTTCTTCCGGCTCTCCGATGCCCGCTGCTCCGATTTCCTGAAAGGCTGGATCGTGCCGCCCAACGTCCAGGCCGAGGCCGGCAACAAGCTCAACGAATGGCTGGAGGGCGGCTTGTCCGACTGGGACATCTCACGGGACTCGCCCTACTTCGGCTTCGAGATTCCCGATGAGAATGGCAACCCCACGGGCAAGTACTACTACGTCTGGCTGGACGCGCCCATCGGCTACATGGGCAGCTTCCGCAACTACTGCGACAGGAACGGCCTGGATTTCGACGAGTACTGGAAGCCGGATTCCGACGCCGAGGTCTACCACTTCATCGGCAAGGACATCCTTTACTTCCACGCCCTGTTCTGGCCCGCCGAACTGCACCACGCCGGCTTCCGCACGCCTTCCGGCGTGTTCTGCCACGGGTTCCTTACCGTGAACGGCTCCAAGATGTCCAAGAGCCGGGGGACCTTCATCACCGCAGAGAGCTATCTGAAGTACCTTAACCCGGAGTGGCTGCGCTACTACTATGCGGCCAAGCTCAACGGCAGCATGGAGGACATCGACCTGAACCTGGAGGATTTCTCCGCCCGGGTAAACGCCGATCTGGTGGGCAAGTACGTGAACATTGCCAGCCGTTGCGCGGGGTTCATCAGCAAACGTTTCAGCGGGAAACTGGGAGCGGGCGACCCGAATGCGACCTCAGAATTCAGCATGGCTTTCGCTGAAGGCTCCATCGCCAACAGCTACGAGGAACGCGATTACGGCCGGGCATTACGGGAAATCATGCGCTTGGCCGATGTTGCAAACCAGTATATAGCCGAGAAGAAGCCCTGGGAGATGGCCAAGCAGGAAGGCCGAGAAGCGGAACTGCTTCAAGTCTGTTCCACCGCCTTAACCCTGTTCCGGGACCTGACTCTCTACCTCAAGCCGGTGCTTCCAAAGCTGGCGGAGCAGGTCGAAGCCTTCCTCAACATCCCGCCACTTACCTGG
Organism: uncultured Thiobacillus sp.; assembly: GCA_964513695.1. GTDB lineage: Bacteria > Pseudomonadota > Gammaproteobacteria > Burkholderiales > Thiobacillaceae > PFJX01. The sequence goes on along the minus strand of CAZEOR010000183.1, from coordinate 5,217 downwards.
ACCGATGTCTGGGCACCGCTGCCCTCCGGCCACACCATCAACGAATACCAGCACCTCATGACCCGCGTCGACCCGAAGAAGATCGAATCCATGGTGGATGAAAACAAACAGAATCTGGCGCCCACGCCCGAACCCGCCCCGGTAAAGCACGCCCAGCACCAGCAGACCGAAGCCAAGGTGGAGACCGTCGCCTCTCCTTGGGAGCCCTTCATCTCCATCGACGACTTCACCAAGGTGGATCTGCGCATCGCCCGCATCGCCAACGCGGAGCATGTGGAAGGCGCGGAAAAGCTGCTCAAACTCACGCTGGACATCGGCACGGAAACCCGCACCGTGTTCGCCGGCATCAAGGCCGCCTACGCCCCGGAAAGCCTGGTGGGCCGGCTCACCGTCATGGTGGCCAACCTGACGCCACGCAAGATGAAGTTCGGCATGAGCGAAGGCATGGTCCTTGCCGCCAGCGACGAACGGGGCGGCCCCTTCCTGCTCTCCCCCGACAGCGGCGCCCAGCCCGGCATGCGCATCAAATAAGGTGTGTCACTAGGAGAACAACTATGAGCGACCAGCAATGCTTCATTCTCGGCTCCGTCCTCGGCAAGGACTTGACCGGCGACGAATGCGCCCTGTTCAAGGATCTCGGTGAAATTCGCGACCTGAAGGACGGGGATATCCTCATCGAGGAAGGCAAGGTGGATAACCGTCTGCATGTGGTCATCGATGGCAATGTGGCCGTTACGCGCAAGACGACCGGCGAGGACTGGGTGGTGCTGCACATCCTGCGCAAAGGCGAACTGGCTGGAGAACTTGGCTTTATCGACGGCCAGGAACATTCCGCCACCCTGCGCGCCATCGGACCGGCTCGCGTATTCAGCTTGGAGCGCAATCGCTTCGAGTCCCTGCTGGAAAGCAATCCCCTGTTGGTTTACCGGGTCATGCGCGCCATCATCCGGGGGGTGCACAACACCTTGCGCCGCATGAACGTCCAGCAGATGGAGATGACCAACTACATCACGCGCCAGCACGGCCGCTATTGATGATTTCCATGGTCGTCACCCGGCATCTCGTCATCACCGGCTTGGTCCAGGGTGAGTGGTACCGGGAATCCCTACGGGAAGCGGCGGAAAGACTGGGTGTGAAGGGCTGGGTACGTAATCGGCTCGACGGCTCCGTAGAAGCCGTGGCTCATGGCGAAGCCGAATCGGTCGCCACCCTGATCGACTGGGCCCGCCAAGGCCCCCCCCCTGGCCCGCGTCGCGAATGTGGCGGTAAGAGAATCGACAGGGGATTTCCAATGTTTCGAGAAACTCCCCTCCGCATGAACTTGTACCGTAGCCGCGAGACGATATCCGACAAAATGACTCCGGCTTTACAGCCGTCGCCACCCTCCCTATCCTGAACCTCCTTTCACACGTCTCCCCGTCATGTCCATCACCATCAAAAACCCGAGCGAAGTCGAGAAAATGCGGATCGCCGGCCGCCTGGCATCCGAGGTGCTGGACTACATCACCCCCTTCGTGAAACCCGGTATCACTACCGGTGAGCTGGACAAGCTCTGCCATGACTACCAGGTGAATATTCAGGGTTGCATTCCCGCGCCTTTGAATTACGCGCCACCCGGCCACGTGCCCTACCCCAAATCGATCTGCACCTCGGTCAACCATCAAGTCTGTCATGGCGTACCTGGCGAGAAAAAACTGAAGAACGGTGACGTGGTGAACCTGGACATCACCGTCATCAAGGACGGTTGGCATGGCGACACCTCACGTATGTTCTATGTCGGCGAGCCCTCCATTCAGGCCCGGCGGCTCACCGAAATCACCTATGAATGCATGTGGAAGGGCATCGCCACAGTGCGGGCTGGTGCCAGGCTCGGTGACATCGGGGCAGCCATACAGAAACACGCCGAGGCCAACGGCTACTCGGTGGTTCGGGAATTCTGCGGCCACGGCGTCGGCCGTAAATTCCACGAGGAGCCGCAGGTGCTGCATTACGGCAAGGCAGACACCGGCCCGATCCTTCAGCCAGGCATGATCTTCACCATAGAACCCATGATCAACGCTGGCAGGCGCGACATCCGCATGCTGGGCGATGGCTGGACCGTAGTGACCAAGGACCACTCGCTTTCAGCCCAATGGGAACACACCGTCCTGGTCACCGAAACCGGCTTTGAGGTCTTGACCCTGTCCGCAGGTTCGCCGGCCGTTCCGGCTTTCATCACCCCCCAAACCGCGACTCCCTTGGCATGAATCCGGATTTTGTCCGCGTCGCGGTCTGGCGTGATGACTTGACGCGGGAACGTGGCGCGCTGTGCCAAGCATATCTGGCCAATCCCAGGGCCGACATTCTGCTGCGTGGTCTCTCCCGCCTGACGGATCGCGTTCTGGCGGAAATCTGGGCCGATCATGATCTCCCAGTACAGGCCAGTCTGGTGGCGGTGGGCGGTTATGGCCGGGGAGAACTGTTTCCACAGTCAGACGTGGATGTCCTGTTGCTCCTGGATGACGATCTGCCGGAAAGCGATCGGACCCGGTTCGAGCCGCTGATCGCCATACTCTGGGATGTAGGCCTTCCCATCGGCAGTAGCGTTCGCACCCTGTCTGAATGCCTGGCGGAAGCCCAGGGTGACATCACCATCCAGACCAATCTACTGGAAGCCCGATGGGTGGCCGGCAAACGTTCCTTGTTCCAACGCTTGCGGCACAGCTTGACGGAACAGATGGACGTGCCCGCCTTCTTCCAGGCCAAATCCCTGGAACAGAAGGTCCGCCATGGCCGCCACACGGATGTGGCCCTGCTCCTGGAACCCAATCTGAAGGAAAGCCCGGGCGGATTCCGTGACGTGCAGACCATGTTGTGGATCAGCCGAGCCGCGGGTTTGGCTACAAGCCTGAACGGACTTGCCCGGGCCGGATTGCTCAGTTCGGCTGAGGCGCGTGCGGCGGGGGCGGACCTGCGTCTGTTGTCCCACCTGCGTATTCGCCTGCATCTGGCTTCCAACCGGCGGGAAGACCGGCTCCTGTTCGAGTTCCAGGAACGCATCGCCCTGGCCATGGGTGTCTCAGCCAGCGACACGCGGCGCGCCTCCGAACGGCTCATGCAGCGCTATTACAGGGCCGCTCGCCATGTCCGATTGGTCAATGAACTGGTGATCGGCGAACTACGCACCCGACTACTGCCCCCGATGGCAACCCATACCCTGCCAAAATCGCCCGGATTCCGGGCTGCCGGCAATCTGCTTGATGCAGACGAAGATCTATTCGCGCTCCACCCCGAAGCCCTGCTTGAAACCTTTCTGGTCCTGGCACGGGAACACGATGTCAACGGCTGTACGCCGCGCCTGTTGCGTGCCCTCTGGCGTGCCGGCAGAAGCATTGACGAGGCATTCCGGCGCGATCCGGCAAATCACCGGCGCTTTATGGAACTATTGCGCCAACCCCGCGGCGTCACCCTGACCCTGCGCCTCATGCACCGGCTCGGCATCCTAGGCCGCTACCTGCCGCTGTTCGAACGCATCACCGGCCAGATGCAGCATGACCAGTTCCATATCTATCCGGTGGACGAGCACACCCTGATGGTGGCGCGCAATCTACGTCGCCTGGCCGTGCCCGAATTCGCCCACGAATTTCCCCTCGCCCATCGTCTGATGGCAGACTGCAAACGCCAGGATCTGCTTCTTCTTGCCGCACTCTTCCACGACATTGCCAAGGGGCGCGGTGGCGACCACTCCAACCTGGGAGCCCAGGAAGCCAGGCGGTTCTGCCGCAGTCACGGCCTGGACGCCAAGGAAACCGAAACGGTAGCCTGGTTGGTGGCGGAGCATCTGTCCTTGTCCCAGGTCGCCCAGAAGCAGGATCTGTCCGACCCGGACGTCATCGCCAGCTTTGCCCGGAAATGCGGCAACGTGCGCCGGCTCACGGCTCTCTATCTGCTCACTGTCGCTGACATCCGCGGCACCAGTCCCAAGGTCTGGAATGCCTGGAAGGACAAGCTCACAAGGGAACTATATCTATCCGCCCGGCGCGTTCTCGAAGGCGGTGCGCCGGAAGCGGACAGCATCGAGGAGAAGAAGGAACAGGCCCGCGCCCAGTTGCGCCTCTACGGGTTCGCACCGGACACGGAACAATCGCTCTGGAAACGTCTGGATGATGTCTACTTTCTGCGTCAGGACGCCCGCGACATTGCTTGGCAGACACGCCGTCTGCTCCCCGTGGTCAATCGGGAACAGTTCATCGTCAAGGCTCGCTTGGCTCCAGTGGGCGAAGGCGTGGAAGTACTGGTGTTCGCGCCCGACGAGGAAGCTCTGTTTGCTCGCATTTGCGCCTTCTTTGCACGTCTGGGCTACACCATCCTGGCCGCACGCATCCATACCACTCGGGATGGCTTTGCCCTGGACACTTTCTACGCCTTCGATCCGGAGCAGCGCCAAGTGGCATATCGCGACTTCCTCAACTACATCGAGCATGAACTGGCCGGTGAACTCTCCCGCCACGAACCGGCCGCTTTCATACCGACCGGTCGTATTCCGCGCCGTCTCAAGGCGTTTCCCATCGAGCCCCAGGTCAGTCTGTCCCCTAGCGACAATGGCCGGGATTATGTGCTCACATTCACGGCGGGCGACCGCCCCGGCCTCCTTGCGAATGTGGCACGCCAGATCCACCAGCATGGAGCCAGTGTGCTCTCGGCACGCATCAACACTCTGGGCAACCGGGCGGAAGACGTATTCGTTCTGACTGGGGAACCCCTGGAAAAAACCTCGGCCCGGCTAGCGCTTGAAAAAGCGCTGCTGGAAAGCCTAAAGATTTGATTCTGCCACCGGTGTGGTCTGTTCCAACCGATACAACCAAGCCAGCAATTCAGCCACGGCGACATACAAACTGGGTGGAATACGTTCGTCCAGGTCCACTTGCATAAGCAGGTTCACCAGATCCGGCGATTCATGTACGAACACGCCGGCAGCCCTGGCCCGTTCGATGATCTCCTCGGCAAGCAGTCCCTTACCTTTGGCCACAACACGCGGCGCGCCATCACCCGCTTCGTAGGTCAGGGCAACGGCCCGTGCACGCTCATCAGATTACATCGGCAAGTTCCACACTCAAGCTGACTGGTTTCAGCCCGGCAGCCTCCAGCCCTTTCACCAGAATGGGGAGAGCGGAGCGCATCTCGTTCCGGACCGCATTGTCCAGGGTAGTCAGGCGCAGACCGAGGCTTTCGCCTTTC
>CAZEOR010000182.1:0-6324 GCA_964513695.1 uncultured Thiobacillus sp. | reverse complement strand
ACCCTGGTGAACGGGCGCGGCGTGCTCGCGACAGTCAGCGTGGATGGCAAGGTGCGCCAACGTTTGTCGCAAAGCGGCGACTTGCGTGAACCGGCTTGGGAACCCTGATAATCCAGAATCGAACGACGAGGAGCATTCATGAAACATCTGGTCTGTGCCGCCCTATTGGCTTCCCTGCTGGCGGGATGCGCTGAAACTCCCATCCAGGATGCTAGCATCGAGGACCGTGCCGTCGTGGCGAGCAAGGACGCGAAGAAGGCCGCGGATGCGAAATCCTCCGATGCCGCTGCCGTTTCCGCAAAACAAGCAGCGGCCCAACCCGACGCAGCTGCCAAGGGCGCCACAAAACCGACTGAGAAAGTGGAGACCCGTGGGGTGGCGGCTCCCGACACCCAGGTCAAATCCCTGGATGGTTCCCAACCTGGTGCCAAAGGGCCGGATGGGAAACCCATCGGTGTGGCAGGGCAGAATGGGGCCGCCGGCCAAGCCGGGATGACGGTCCTGGATCCCAGGAATCCTGCCAGCCCCCTTGCCCAGCGCCGCATCCTGTTCGATTACGACAGTTCCGCGATCCGTGACGAATACCGTAGCCTGCTGGAATCTCACGCCCAGTACCTGAAAAAGGAGAAGGCGGCCAAGACCATCCTGCAGGGCCACGCCGACGAGCGCGGCAGCCGGGAATACAACCTGGCCCTGGGTCAGCGCCGCGCCGAGAGCGTGTATAAGGCGCTGAACCTGCTGGGGGTGCCGGATGCGCAGATGGAAGCAGTATCCCTGGGCGAGGAGAAGCCTGTGTCCGAAGGGCATGATGAAGAGGCCTGGAAGCAGAACCGCCGTACCGAGATTCTGTACCAAGGCGAATGAAACCCCGCGCCCTCATTCCCGTTTTCCTGGCAGGCCTGACGCTTGCGGGACCGTTGATGGCTGGGCCTGTCGAGGATGCGCTCAGCCAATCCGCGGAATTGCGCAAGACACTCGCTGTCCAGGAGGAGCGCATCGCCCGCCTGGAAGCCCAGTTGCAGAATCAGGGACTGCTGAATCTGCTTAATCAGGTGGAAGCCCTCAAGTCCGAGGTGGCCCGTCTGCGTGGTGGACAGGAAGAGCAGGCCCATAAGCTCGAAAATGCGGACAAGCGCTCACGCGACCTGTTCGCGGATCTGGATGGACGGATCAAGGAACTCGCCAGCCGTCCGGTGGCACAGTCCCCCGATGCCGTTCGTCTGCAGGTTTCTCAATCCTTGGTTACTCCTGCGCCGCCGCCGACGCCCATAGACAGCGAGGCCGAGGCGCGCGCATACGAAGCGGCCCAATCCCTGGTCAAGGGTGGCAAGTACAAGGAAGCCGTGACTGCCCTGCAAGCTTTCCTCAAGCAATACCCCAATGGTGCGCTGGCGGCCAATGCCCTGTATTGGACAGGTTTTTCCCATGTGGGTCTGTCCGATTTCAAAAGTGCCTCGGTCAGCTATCAGCGCTTGCTGAAGGATTTTCCCGCCAGCCCCAAGGCGCCGGATACCATGCTTTCCCTGGCGCGTGCCCAGGTGCAGATGAACGAAACCGATTTGGCCCGCGCAACCCTTGAGCAACTCATTGCCAAGCATTCTCAGAGCAAGGCGGCGGAGAGCGGCAAGAAGCTTCTCGCCACTCTGAAGTAATGGCTCTGACGGAAGCCCGCCTGCGCGTCACGGAAATCTTCTTGTCATTACAGGGGGAGGCCAGCCGGGTTGGCCTCCCCACCGTGTTCATCCGTCTCACCGGTTGTCCCTTGCGTTGCGGTTACTGTGATACCGATTACGCGTTCCAGGGGGGGGAATGGTTATCTCTGTCCGATATCCTCGATCAGGTGCGGTGTCACCCCACGCGCCATATTACGGTCACCGGTGGCGAACCTCTGGCCCAGAAACCTTGCCTCGATCTGTTGACCGCCTTGTGTGACCTGGGCCTGGATGTCTCCCTGGAAACCAGTGGCGCCCTCGATATCTCGAGTGTTGATGCCCGTGTCGCCCGTATCGTGGATGTGAAGACACCCGGATCGGGCGAGTCGGAACGCAACTTATGGAGCAACCTGGGCCTGCTTACGCCCCGGGATGAAGTGAAATTCGTCCTGACCGGCGCGCCGGATTACGCGTGGGCGAAAACCGTGCTGGCGGAATACTCGATTCCGGAGCGCTGCCCCGTTCTGTTCTCTCCGGCCTGGGGTGGCCTGGAACCGACACATCTGGCGGAATGGGTGTTGCGGGACGGCTTGCCGGTGCGCGTGCAAGTGCAATTACACAAGCTGCTTTGGCAGGAGGGGCGCGGACGATGAACCGGCGCGCCGTAGTGCTGCTCTCCGGTGGGCTCGATTCGGCCACGGTGTTGGCTGTTGCCCGTCACGAGGGACTGGCATGCCATGCACTGAGCCTGGATTACGGCCAGCGGCATCATGCCGAACTCGATGCCGCACGCACGGTTGCGGCATGTCTGGGGGCGGCGGAACATCGCATCATGCACTTGGATATGGGGGCCTATGCCGGCTCAGCCCTGACCGACTCCAGCATCGCCGTGCCGGAAAGCCCCACTCATGGCATCCCTGTCACCTATGTGCCCGCCCGCAATACCATCATGCTGGCCTTGGCCCTCGGCTGGGCCGAGGTGCTGGATGCAGATGCCATCTACATCGGCGTGAATGCCTTGGATTATTCCGGCTACCCAGACTGTCGCCCGGCCTTCGTTCATGCCTTCCAGGCCCTGGCGGACGTGGCCACCAAGCGGGCGGCGGATGGTCATCCCATCCATATCCGCGCGCCGCTGATCGACCTGTCCAAGGCGGACATCATTCGAATGGGCAGCCAATTGGGTGTGGATTACGGCTTGACAGTATCCTGCTATCAGGCAAGCGAGACGGGGCTGGCCTGTGGGCGTTGCGATTCCTGCCGCCTGCGACGCCAAGGATTCGAGCAGGCAGCTATTGCGGATCCCACCCGCTACGGGAATTGACGGATTGCATGGCAATCATTGGCAACGAATAATCCGAGCCCACCGACAACGCCACCTTTTTGAGGAGACAAAACAATGGATCACCTGGAAAACCCCGCCCTGGTTGTTGCCTGGCTGGGATTTTTTCTGGCCCTGATATTTGGCTATATGGCCAACAAGACCAGTTTCTGCACCATGGGTGCGGTGTCGGATGTGGTGAACATGGGAGATTGGGGCCGCATGCGGGCTTGGCTGTTGGGGATCGGCCTAGCTATCCTGGGCACCAATCTGCTCGTCTACTTCGGTTATCTGGACGTGGCACAGACCTATTACACACGGGGTACGCTGCATTGGTTCGCTGCTCTGATCGGCGGGCTGACCTTCGGGGTGGGCATGACGTTGGCCGGTGGTTGCGGGCAAAGAACCCTGGTTCGCCTGGGCGGTGGCAACCTGAAATCGGTAGTGGTGTTCATGTTCTTGGGCTATACGGCATTGGTCACCATGAACGGCGTCTTGCGTGTGTTCGTCGACGGCGTGCTTCGTGCCGAGCCCTTCACCGTTCATGTGGATGGCCTGCAAACCCTGCCCAGCCTGCTTGGTATGGCGGACAAGTTTTCCCAATTCTCAGTGGGGCTCATATTGGCGTTGCTGATCCTGGCGTTCGTCTTCTCAAGCAAGGATTTCCGCGAGAGCCGGGACAACATCATCGCGGGCCTCGTGGTGGGCCTCGTGGTGGTCGCCGGCTGGTATGTCACGGGACATCTGGGTTTTGGTGAAAACCCGGAAACCATGGAATTGACTTACATGGGCACAGATTCCCATCTGGCCGAATCCATGACTTTCGTCGGCCCTCTTTCCTACACCATGGACCTGTGGGCATATTGGCGCGACAAGCACATCACATTCGGCGTGGCGAGCGTGTTCGGCGTGATCGTGGGCTCTTTCCTGTATTCCGTGTTCAACCACAGTTTCCGCTGGGAATACTTCAATTCTCCCCAAGATATGTTCCGACATCTGGTAGGTGCGGTCCTGATGGGTTTCGGTGGTATCGCCGCCATGGGATGTACCATCGGCCAGGCGGTGACCGGAGTGTCGACTTTATCCATCAGTTCCTTCATCGTTTTCTTCGGAATCGTGGCGGGCGCGGCGATCACCATGAAAATCCAGTATTATTTGATGATGCGCGAAGCGTGATCCGAATGTCCTATTAAGAATGTCGGGTACGAGGCCGATAATGCAAGTGCGGGACTGACCGCGCGGCGAGATGGAAAGGAAAGTGAATGCATAAGCTGCTGGGTGCGTTGCTGGTCGGGTTGACGGCATTGCTGGCTATTCCTGCCCAGGCCGCCGCCGAGGCCACCAAGGCCATCAACTTCGAATTTACCGATGTCAATGGCAAAAACTTCAAGCTTTCCGATTTCAAGGGAAAGTGGGTGCTGGTCAATTTCTGGGCGCCTTGGTGCCCGCTGTGTTGGGTCGAAGTGCCAACCCTCAACGAGTTGAACAAGCGCAAGGACTTCGTGGTCATCGGTGTTGGTCTGGACTACGGACCCGATGAAGGTGTGGTGAAAGATACCGCCAGCCGTCACAACATCGAGTTTCATGCCATCGTTGCCGGTGGCGCACGCCGCAACCCGGATAGCCCCTTCCGTCAGGTCGGTCCAGTCGATTTCTACCCGACTTCCTATGTGTATGATCCCAACGGTGAAATCGTCATGTTCATACCGGGCCAAGTCAGGATGAACAAGGTGCTCGCCTTCATGGATGAGTACAAGTCCAAGAACACACAACTGGCTGGTTCCAAGTCAGAGCAGACAACAGTGTCCCCCCTCAAGGAAGTCACATACAGCAAGCCCGAAGCTGCTCCCGTCGATCCGGCAAAATCATCGCCGGCCGCCAAGGGAAAGGTTCCGGCAGCTCCCGCCGCCAAACCGAAAACCGTGACTTATTGAGCTTTTCGGTTTGACCAGAAGTGCGATTTACTGACATAATCGCGCTCCTTTTTTGGGTCGGTAGCTCAGTCGGTAGAGCAGCGGACTTTTAATCCGTTGGTCGCGAGTTCGAGTCTCGCCCGACCCACCAATCCGGGTTGTTAGCTCAGTTGGTAGAGCAGCGGACTCTTAATCCGTAGGTCCACAGTTCGAATCTGTGACAGCCCACCAGTAAATGAACGGCCCGCAGCAATGCGGGCCGTTTGCATTCTTCCTGGCGAGTCACGCCGGGGGCGAAGCCAGGACGGCATTTTCTGGGAAGAACCCGGCATCCGATTGCTCGCCGGCATTGACTTCATTGTGAGTCTGGCGGGTTTCGCACGACCTAGCCGCCTGAATAGAGATCCGTTGGCATTCACGGGAATTGCATTGGCGCGTGCCCGCACCTTTCGGCAGATGGTGTTCCCCCCAAACGATGCGCTAGACCCGGCAAGGCAGTAACGGTGATTTCGGCGGATCAAATGACTGTTTAGCCGGACAAGCGTTAAAAACGCTCGCCTTCCTTCAGATAGCGCCATTGCCCCAGTGGCAGATCGCCCAGTCGCACTTGGCCGATGCGTACCCGTTTTAGTCCGATTACCTTCAGACCCACCAGTTCGCACATGCGGCGGATCTGACGTTTGCGGCCTTCCTTCAGGATGAAACGCAACTGGTCTTCATTCTGCCAGGCCACCTTGGCGGGACGCAGCTTGCGGCCATCGAGTTCGAGGCCGTGGTTGAGCAGATTCATGCCCTGCTCGGAAAGTTGGCCCTGGACACGCACCAGATATTCTTTTTCCACCTCGGAGTCGTCGCCGATGAGTTGTTTGGCGACACGGCCATCCTGGGTCATGACCAGCAGGCCGGTGGAATCGATATCCAGACGGCCAGCTGGAGCCAGACCCTTCAACATGGCCGGTTTGAAGGCCGGACCACCGCTGCCGGGCCAATGAGTTTCCTGGCGGATCAAGATGACCGCGGGCTGGTAGCCGGGTTCCGGCTGGCCGGACACGAAGCCGATGGGCTTGTTCAACAGGATGGTGACGCGCAGTTCCTGGCTGGCTTTGGCGGCACCGGCAAGTTTGATCTCGCAGCCGGGGTCAACGCGGGTGCCAAGGACGTCGATCTTGCGACCGTCGACGAAAACCAAGCCTTGCTCGATGTACTCATCGGCTTCCCGGCGGGAGCAAAGGCCCCGCTCAGACATGAGTTTGGAGAGTCGTACAGATTCCGTCATGTTGTGCGATGCACCCAGTCCGCGCCCAGCCCGCCCCAGAGGCTTTCCAGGTAAGCCGGCGCCTCGATTTCAGCGAGCTTGGCGCGAGCCTCTGCCAGCGCGGCCTGGCAACGGGCGATGCCGTCCGGTTCGCAACGAGTGTCGGCTTCGGCCAGGAAGGCT
>CAZEOR010000181.1:0-6325 GCA_964513695.1 uncultured Thiobacillus sp. | reverse complement strand
AGCCGAGGCACGGGAGCGGCGTCTGCGTGACGAGCAATTGTTTGCCTTGGGGCTTCAGGCCGCTTCGGCGGCCCATGACTTGGCGACGCCGATGGCATCGGTGCGCATCACACTGGATGAATTGCGCCGGGATTACGCGGGGGATGACGAGCTGGATCTACCATTGACGCTGCTGTCCGGTCAGTTGGTCCGCATGGAAACCGTGCTGGCGCGATTAGGCGAAGCGGCGCGCGGACGAGGACTGAACGCTGGAAATCCTATGCCGGCCAATGTCTGGCTGGCGCGCGGACTGGAACGCTGGGGATTGATGTGGCCGAAGGCGCGGGTCGATCTGGATGTGACCGAGACGTTGCCTGATCTTCCTGACGATCCTGCGCTGGAGACGGTACTCATGACCCTGCTCAACAACGCGGCGGAAGCTTCTCCCGAGGAGATTTCCGTCGCTGCCCGAGGTGAGGCGAATCGTTTGATCGTGACCATCGCGGACCGAGGCGCGGGTCTGGCAGCAAAGGGCGGCAAGCCGATTGGCTGGGGCGTGGGGCTGGAGCTGGCCAATGCGACGCTGGAGCGCCTAGGGGGCACCTTGCAGGTAAGCGATAGGGTCGGCGGTGGGGTGATCGCTTGTTTGGGACTGCCGATCTCAAGTTCAGGAGAGGCGCGATGACACCCGAATGGCACATCCTGGTGGTGGACGATGATGCGGTATTCGCGGAAACCCTTTCCCGAGCGCTGGGCAGGCGTGGATATTTAGTTACCCTCGCTGGCAGCGCTGGAGCGGTCCTCGATCTGATATCAGGGGATGAGCGGTTCGATGCCGCTGTCCTCGATCTCCGCTTGGCTGCCTCCTCCGGGCTGCGCCTTATCCCGCCGCTCAAAGCGGCCTATCCGGAAATCCGCATCCTCCTGTTGACTGGTTACGCCAGCATCGCCACGGCAGTGGAAGCCATCAAGCTCGGCGCAGTTCACTATTTACCCAAGCCGGCCGGCATTGATGAGATCCTTGTCGCCCTGGGAGGACTGGAGGGGAAACCTGCCACGGATCCTCCGGAAGAACCCATGTCCGTGGACCGTCTGGAGTGGGAACACATCCAAAAGGTGCTGGTAGAGAACGAGGGCAATCTTTCGGCTACGGCCCGCGCACTGAAAATGCACCGGCGTACCCTGCAACGGAAGCTGGCGAAACACCCGGTCAGGGAATGAGGGCTTCCAGGGTGATGTTGCGATTCGTGTAAATGCACAGATCGGCCGCGATGCCGATGGCTTCGCGCACGATGGCTTCGGGGTCCATATCAGTGTGGTCCAGCAGCGCGCGAGCTGCGGACTGAGCGAAGGCACCGCCACTGCCGATGGCGGCGATGCCCTGCTCGGGCTCGAGCACGTCGCCGGCACCGGTGATGATCAGGGTGCTGGCCCTGTCCGCCACCGCCAGCATGGCTTCCAGGCGGCGCAACATGCGGTCGGTGCGCCAGTCCTTGGCAAGTTCCACCGCGCTGCGCACCAGATGGCCCTGATGTTTTTCCAACTTGGCTTCGAAGCGTTCGAACAAGGTGAAGGCATCCGCAGTGCCGCCTGCGAATCCGGCCAGGATCCGGTCCTGATAGAGCCGACGCACCTTTCGGGCACCCGCCTTGATCACGATGTTTCCCAACGTGACTTGACCATCGCCGCCCATGGCCACGGATTCGCCGCGCCGAACCGAGAGTATGGTGGTGCCGTGAAATTGTTCCATCGAAAGCTCAAGCCCTGGTGCGGCCTAGAACTGCGGCGAACTGACTGACGCCGACGATTTGGAGCAGGGTGTTGACCAACTCGTTGCCTTCCTTGAACAGGATTTTGCAACCGCATTGGGAAATCTCGATTAGTGTTTCCAGCAACAGACCCACTATGGCGAAATCGATTCTGATGACTTGGGAAAGATCGATTTCCACCTGCTTCTTGTTTCTTGCGAATTCCTTCAGTGCCAGGAATTGACCTTCGTTACCGGGGCAGATTGCTCCAGTGAGCTGGAAGGTCTGCCCCGGAGCAGAGGACGATTCGGCGGCAGAACTGGCGATTCGGCTTGGCAGCGGGCGGGGTGGCGTGTAAGAGGGCGGGGAGACTTCGAATGCAACGGCGTAATCCACCGCGACATTCTCGAAATCCTCCTCCTTGCCCAGCAGTTGCAGTATGGCCATGAGCAGGAACCAACCCGATTCAGTGAGCCGGCCTCCTTGTCTGGCAGCATCCAGCCTGACGGCGAAGCCGGGGCCGCCGATCAGTTCCACCGCCTTTTTCATGTCGTTGAGTCGCAGAATGTCACTCAACAGGGCGCGGGCGATATCTTCATCAGGGCATTGGGTCTTGGAGAAATCCAGCCGTACGTAGGATGCATTTTGCGCATCCTGGAAAAATCGGGGCTGCTTGACCCGTTCCAGACTGCCATACTTTTCCCCGTAACTCATGACCGGTGCCCCCTGTGTGGCAGCCTTAGGCCTGTCGTGAGCGGTCCAGGTGGGGGGCGAACGCTCGAACCTCACGGCGAAATCCACTGCCGCATCCTCGAAGGGGGCGGCTTGATCGCTGGCCTCGTAAAGGTCGAACAACATGTACCAGGGGAGAGGGTCGCGATTGTTCGGCTGGTCCAGCAAGTATCGATTGAGCAATGCAGCCGTCTCACCCACCTTGCCATTGGCATAGAGCACAGCTGCTTCTTCCAGTTCAGGCGCCAGCCCTCCAACCGCTTCCTGAACTTCGATGCCGGAATCCAGGTCGGCGGCGGGTTGCTTCGTCTGGTTATAGGACGGACCCGGGCCGAACTCGGGCAGGCTCTCCTTCAGGAAAGCCATGAGGTCTTCGGGTTTGTCCTTACGGAAGAAGGAGAACACTGTTTCTTAACCTAATCCATCTGCTACAAGTAATTCAGCATATCAGAAGCCGGCGTCGGGCGTGGTGAGGGATGTCACGCGACTCAAGGCACCGGATCGTGACCGCCCGGGTGCCATGGGTGGCAGCGGGAAATGCGTCGCACCGCCAGCCAACTGCCTTTCAGCGCGCCATGTCTGGATACGGCTTCCCGCGCGTAGTGAGAACAGGTTGGCGTGAAGCGGCACTGATTCCCGACGAAGGGTGAGAGGACAAGCTGATAAACGCGGATCAGCCCGATGAGCAGGTGTTGCACGGGATTCATGAATTGCCCTGAACGTTGTACGGGGTATTACCGCTGATAACGATGTGCCACCCGTTCCGCGGTTTTCAAGTCCTCGGGGGTGTTGATATTCAGAAAGGCATAGGGGTCCCCACCGAAATACACAATTTCATTGGGATGTTTTTCCTGCCAGGCGCGGACTTGCCGCCCACCGTCGCTGACATAGCATTCCAGGTCGGGTATGAGATCGCGATGCACCAGCATGATGGCGAAGTGGGTTCCGATTTCGTCTGCGGCCCGGACCAGGGGCACTTGGCGGGCAATGGCGTGATCGTGAAGCTGCATGACCAGTTCGAGAGGAAGAAACGGCACGTCGCAGGGTACCGTGATCAACCATTCCCGCTGGGCGGTGCGGGCGGCGGACAGAAGCCCGGCCAGGGGGCCTGGATACTCCGGCAGGTAATCAGGGACTACGGTGTGGCCGAGCCTGGCGTATTGCATCAGGTTACGGTTGGCGCTGATCAGTATCTCGGCTGCATGGCCGGCCAGTCGCTTGGCGACCCACTCGGCCAGAGGACGATGGGCCAATTCCAGCAGCCCTTTGTCCTCACCTTTGAAACGCCGTGCCAGACCACCCGCCAACACGACGGCAGTGACTGGCCTCGGCTCAATCTTTCCCATCTTTTTCCAGGCGGTAGACCTGGGCTTTATAGCGGGGCCGGTAACCTTCCCACACCACTCTATCCGGGTATTCCTTCGTCGCCTTGCCCAGCTTGTCAGATTTGCGATTCACCAGCCTGAGGGTCCAGGGGCAGTCCTGCCGCTCCGGCGCCTTCAGGTGATAGCGCAGCATTACGCCCATGGGCGCGTCCACCTGGGTTTTCAGGCATGCGCCACGGGGCAGATGTCGTGCCATATCGACGATGAGGGGACGATATCCCCAACCGGCTTCGACCCAGGGTCGAAACAAGGCGGCGATCAGAATCCAAGATAGCGCCATACCGGTTGCCCAGACCAGCACAGGACGGGTTTTTGCGCGGGGAAACAGGGGGATTGCGATCAACCAGATCAACGTGGCCGCGCCAGCCAGGAGTGCGGTTCCGTTTTCAACGCCGCCTGGATGGTAGGTGGGCGTAAGCCGAGCGACGCGGGTGGCTATCTTGGCGGGAATGCCCCATTCGATGGCGGAGAAATAGACCCAGAAGGCCAGCACGAAAAACAGAAAACACAGGACACCGAACCAGTAGAAGGCCTGCGCCGCTCCGCGCCGGAGGTGTTCCACGGCGTAGGCCGACAACAGGGACAAAGGCAACAATACGGGCAATAAGGCTCCATCCCGTGACCAGGCGGGGAACATGACGGCCATGAGCAGTACGATCAGCGCCACCAGAGGAGGGTGTAGTTCGGGGGTTCTGCCAAGACGCCGGTGGGCATGCCAGATGGCCCATGTCGCAAGAGGCCAGAGAGGCCAAGCGAACCAAGGGAGCTCGGAATAGGCGCCGCCGTGAATGCGTAGGGGCAGGTATCTGAGTGGCCCGTGCCATTCAAGCCAGCCTGTGAGGTGGTCGAATGTCCAGAGGAGGATAAGTCCCAGGAAGATGATGCCGGTGGCAAACGTGATGCCGAAACGCACGGCATGTTCGTATTCACGGCTGCGCCAGTTGCTTGAGAGCAGAGGCAGTACGACGATCAACAAACCTGCCGCCACGTCGGGTAGACCACGCAGGCCCAAAGCCAGAACAGCCAGGGATATTCCGATGGCGCTGCCGCCGCGCCGACTATGGCTGCGCCCTGCCGCCACTCCATAAATCAGCGCGGACCAAGCCGCCAGCAACGCGGTTTCCGGCAACAGGGCGTGGGCTCGTAGCATCAGACCCAGCCCTCCCATCAGAGACAATGTTGCTGCTGCGCCAAAGCCTGGGCCGAACAGGGAGCGGGCGGCCATGCCTGTGAACAGGAGGGAAGTCAGGGTGAAAACGCCACTCGCCAGACGGGCGCCATCCTGGACATTCGAGTAGCCGCTGCTCAGCTTGGCCAGAAAACCGGCCAGTAGGGTATAGAGCGGCGCTGGTGTAGTCCATGCCGCCAGCGAACCTTCCAGCCAATCCAGTATGGGGGCCAGTGCCAGAGCCTCCTCGGCTTTCCAGGCATCCCGTCCTAGCAGACCGTAAAAGGCCCAGAACACGGCAAGCAGAACGAGCCAGAATTGGTTGGCGCGGGGAGTGGGGTTCATGGGGCGGAAAGGTTAAACAAAAAAGGCAGCCCGTGGCTGCCTTTTGCTCCCAATGAGGGAAGGATTACTTCTTGGCAATGCCGTATTTCTGGCGGAATTTCTCCACGCGGCCGGCCGTGTCGACAATCTTTTGCTTGCCGGTATAGAAGGGATGACAGGCGGAACAGACTTCCACGTGCAGCGCCTTCTTCATGGTGGAGCGGGTCGTGAAGCTGTTGCCGCAGCTACACGTTACGTTGATTTCGTTGTATTCGGGATGAATGCCGGATTTCATGATGCGTGACCTGGGTAAGAAACCTGGAGAGCGGGTGATTATCCACAATAAACACGGATCTGGCAATTGCTTGATGTGATCCTTTCAGCGCGCGTGCGACAGGAGCAGGTCGACCATGTTCTGGGCCTGGCCAGCGTAACCGCCACCGAACATATTGAAGTGGTTGAGCACGTGGTACAGGTTGTAGAGGGTTTTTCGTTCGGCATAGCCCGGATCTAAAGGCCAAGCATCTTGGTAGGCGGCTTGGAAATCGGCGGGGAAGCCGCCGAACAGTTCCGTCATGGCGAGGTCTGCTTCCCGGTCGCCGTAATAGACCGCCGGGTCGAACAGCACCGGTTCGCCACCCGCGAAGCCATAGTTGCCGCCCCAGAGGTCACCGTGAAGCAGGCTTGGAACCGGTCGATAACCAGGGAAAAAGGAAACCAATTCGGCGATCAACCGCTCGCCGCTTGAGATGAGACGAATGGGCGCGCCGTTGCTTTCGGCCAGACGCAACTGATGGCCAAGGCGATGCTTGCCGTAGAACTCGAACCAATCGGTGGTGGCCGGATTGGATTGGGGTGTGCTACCGATGGTGTTGTCGCGCCGCCAGCCGAAGCAACTCCAGGTGCTTCGATGCAGATCCGCAAGACGTCGGCCAAGTTCTGCTCCATCGCCGTCTCCACCAAGCGGCAACCATTCCAGTACCAGGAAT
>CAZEOR010000180.1:3442-6340 GCA_964513695.1 uncultured Thiobacillus sp. | reverse complement strand
AGGCATCAATCGCTTTGCCTGGCATTTTTCAAGAGCTCCGCTTCATAGTTGATGAGTTGTTTGGTCAATTTAAGCGCCGCGTAATAACGGCCTTCAGCAACACTCGAACCAATTTCCTTCACCAAGTTGGCCGTGCTTGGTGCAGCACTTAGTACATCCTGAAGCAACTCGGTGAGCAGTTTGAAGTATGTCACCCGATTGCTTTCATCCAGGTATATCTGCTGGACCGCAAGATATATTCGACGGCAAGGTGTTGTGGCCTCCCCCTCGTGGATTATTTCTTTCTGGCGAAGGATGGGCACATCATTCAAGACGGTCAACTCGGCTTTAGTCGAACCATTTTGAACTACCGCCCCACCGATAAATATTTTCTCCTTGGGTTTAAGCGTAAGACTTAGGGCCATGCTAGTTCAGCATCCCGAGAATAAGCCGGGTCTCTTGGCCAATACTGAGCTTCCCGCTCGACAAAGCCTGTCCAACACCCTGACTCTGCTCAACGAACTGAGCATCTTCAGCTTGATTATTGATCTTGCCAACCTGTATCGCATCACTCAACCTGCTCTGGGCTACACCCAGATTACCTACCAGCGCCCCGACATGATCCAAGCCCGCAGATAAGGTCTGATCTGAAGCATCTGAGTTTACAAATGCCTCGCCCGACAAGGTTTCTGCAATCGCCTTGCCTTGGGCGGGAGGAAACGTCAGCCGTTCAATCATGGCCCGGATTCCCGCCACACTGTTCAAGAACTGTTCCCGCTCCAGGCTGCCCGGGGGAAATGGGGGAAAGCTTTTCACGATAAGTTCAAGACTGTCACGTACACGACTCACCAAAGTTTTCGCTTCACCCAGTCCGCGTATCTCGCTGGCAACTCGATTCACGGCATCCTTGCTGGTTCTCAGCACACCATACAAACCTTGGATATCAACTGAATCCTCGCCAGAAACCTTATTTTTCGACTGAATCCAGTGGGTACCTGGATTAATTTTGGGTACAGCTATCGCTTCGGCAACACTTCGTTCCGAAATAAACGTTCCAGCTTGGGCAACCGCGACGCTCCCAGAAGTATCGATGGAATTGATCATCGCCAACCTCCCGCGACAATAGCCCACATCACGGCATTCCAACTACCGTGACTTAGGGAAAAACGGCCGGCGAAACCTGCACGCCGGCCGCCAACATAGACCCAAACCTTATTAGAACAAGCGCAGAACCGACTGAGCAGCTTGAGAAGCCAGGCTCAGCGAGGTCACACCCAGGTTCTGACGGGTCTGCAAGGCCAGCATGTTCGCGCTTTCCTCGTTCATATCCGCCAGGGTCAGCTTATCAGCGCCCTCCTTCAGCACATTGGTCAGGTTGGTGGTGAAGTCCTGACGCGCGGAGATGATGGACAGGTTGCTGGCCAAGATGGAGGCCTGGGTAGTCAAGGTCGTCAAGGCGGTCTGGATCTGGGAAGCCGCAGCGTCCAGAGCTGTACCACCTGCCGAAATATCCACACCGGAAGCCACCACGCCCAAACCGGACACGCCCACGTTGGCGGTAAAACCAGTCACGGTCAGTGCATTGGTCCCATCTTCGTTGAACAGCACAGTCAACGAGCCGTTCTCCAGGTAGTTGGTACCCTTGTAATCCGCGTCCTCGATCAAATCGTTGATTTTCAGCAGAATCTGGCTGAACTGGGTACCCAAGGCGGAACGGTCGGCCGTGGTAGCGGAACGAGCGGATTCCACCAGACCTTTTGCCGACTCCAGCAGGGTCTTGATACCGGAGATACCGGTATCCGCCGCCTTGATGGTCTGGATCGCTTCACCCATCTGATCCTTACGACCAAGAAGGTCGTTGGCGCGTTGGGTATGGCGGGCCGCCACGAAGAAGTTGGTGGGGCTGTCAAGGGCGGAGTTGACTTTCTTGCCGGAGGCAAGGCGGTCCTGAGTACGGTTGACGAGAGTTTCCGTCAGTTGCAGGCTGACGACGTTTTGCCGCATGGATGCGGTGAGGGCGATATCTGCCATTTAAAGCTCCTTTTCTAAGGACTGGTTAGGAGGGTTCTCCCTCCGGACTTGGTTGCTTCACCTCAAAGAGGCTTCGCCTAAGTGATATCGGAATGGCCAGAAAAAACTTTAGGGCTTATGAATAAAAAACACCCGCCTTGAGCGGGTGTCGGTTTTTTTCCGGAATCCTTGGGTTTCGGATTCGGAAAATCCCTTCGAATTCAGGCCTGACCAGCCAGACCTTCGGCGATATGGCGATTGATATCGATAAGAACCTTGAGATTCGACACCACGGGGTTGGCCAGCGTCTCGAATGTCCGCTTATCAACGAACCAGGATAGGTTGAGCAAGTTTCGCCTCACTTCCACGGGCAACGGGTTACCTTCAGAAGCCAGTTCGGTCTGGAACACTGTCCACAGGCGCTGATTGAACTTGAGTGCCTCGTCCAAGCGAGTCTCATGACCATCATGGCCCCACTCGTCCTGGCATTCCTTCAGCATCAGCGCGGCACGGACCAGCAAGGCGGCTTCAAGCTCACGCGCCTCATCGGTGTTATCTAGTTTCTCGACGTCCATGGCAACTTGCATGTTCATCTCCATATCAACCCCTTTCATCATCACGTTAGCCCCATCTCAGATCAAGCAAGTCAGGATAAGGGCTGGATCACATCGCGGCGCCAAATCGAGGCATTGCCCCGTTTACGCCTGTTAACCGAACAGACGCAGGACCGACTGGGCAGCCTGGGAAGCCAGACTCAAGGACGTCACACCCAGGTTTTGGCGGGTCTGCAAGGCCAGCATGTTGGCGCTTTCCTCGTTCATGTCAGCCAGAGTCAGCTTGTCGGCACCTTCCTTCAGCACGTTCACCAGATTGGTGGTGAAATCCAGGCGCCCGCTGATCACGGAGAGG
>CAZEOR010000180.1:0-3432 GCA_964513695.1 uncultured Thiobacillus sp. | reverse complement strand
CCAGAATGGAAGCCTGGGTTGTCAAAGTCGTCAGTGCCGCCTGAATCTGGGAAGCCGCCGCATCCAGCGCCGCGCCGCCCGCCGAAATATCTACACCGGAAGCCACCACACCCAAGCCGGACACCCCGACATTGGCGGTAAAACCAGTAACGGTCAGCGCATTGGTTCCGTCTTCGTTGAACAGCACAGTCAGTGAGCCGTTTTGCAGATAGTTAACGCCCTTGTAGTTGGCGTCTTCGATGACATCGTTGATCTTCAGCAGTATCTGGCTGAACTGGGTACCCAGGGCGGAGCGGTCGGCGGTGGTGGCCGAGCGCGCGGACTCCACCAAGCCTTTTGCCGATTCCAGCAGTGTTTTGATACCAGAAATACCCACATCCGCTGCTTTGATGGTCTGAACCGCTTCACCCATCGAGTCCTTGCGGCCGACCAGATCGTTGGCGCGTTGGGTGTGGCGGGCAGCCACAAAGAAATTGGTGGGATTGTCGAGTGCGCTGTTGACCCGTTTACCGGTGGCCAAGCGGTCCTGGGTCCGGTTGATCAACGATTCCGTCAGCTGAAGGCTGACTACGTTTTGCCGCATGCTCGCCGTCAGTGCGATTTCCGCCATTGCTTGCTCCTTGCTTAGGGTTTAGGGCATCACCCTGATTAACGGGGTCGGCTACCAGCCGGTCCAATTCCTGTTGCCAATCTCCGCGAATAACGCGGTTGACGAGACAAAAGCAATGAGCATGCCAACTTCATGTTCATGGTGTGGAGAACACAAAAAAAGGGGCGCATCGTACGATGCGCCCCTTGATCGAGAAGCCAGTAAATCAGGCGTTGGATACCAAACTCTCCTGAATCTCCTTTTCGCCCTTCACAATCGCGATGCGATCCACACCGCACACCCAATGGACTCCGGGATAGCGTGTAGCCACGCTGGAGAACAGCGCCTTCCACCAAGACTCGCGGCGCTGCGTGACGTGAGCGTTGTCACCGTTAGGCAGAGTCTTGGCGGCAGGATAACTGGCCACGTTGGCGAACACGAACTGGCGCGCGTGGGCAAAGAGTTCGTCCACGATCCAGGGCAGATCCTCCGCGGAACAATGCTCCAGCACATCGACGCAGATCACGCCGTCGTATTGCCCTTCGGGCGCGCCTTCGCCGCGCTCCGTACCAGGCTCGTAGCAGACCACCTCGTCCAGACGCCAATATTGCTTGAGGCTGGACCAGACTCCGGCAACGCCGGGCAAGGTGAAATTGCTTTCGGCGTACTGGGAACCCTTGCCGCTACCGTAATCCAGCAGGGTCTTCGAGGCGAAGCGCTCAATCAGGCCACGCACCTTCGAAGCGGCAAAAAATACCGACTTGCCGGCAAAAACCTCCGCATCGGCGGCATGCATCTCCCGGTACTGTTCCAGCAGCGCCTGGTAACAAGGGCCGGGATGGACGCGGCCATATCGCGGGCGGGCTTCCGGTTCCCCGCCGCCGAGATGGCGGGCAGTCATGTCCGCCCGCAACAACAGGGTCGCGCCCAGCCAGCTGCCCTCAGGGGTTTGTCGATACACCCGGCAATCTGGGAACCAGGGAGAACGGTCCCCCTCGCTCATCCAGCGCCAATCGAGAATGTTGGCGGGCACAATTACCCTGGAAGCGCGGCCCACTGCGGCACGCAGGTGGGTATTGGTGTTGCTGACGCCCACGTACTCATCCAGGCGCGCCATCAGCGCCAGCATCTGGTCCAGATCCTCGTTGAGATCACTCAGATCATGCACCGACCTGCCCAGGGCGGCCTCGAATGCGGCGACCTCGCCCGGCTTGGGATGCCGCTGGAGGATCAACACCGTCCCCGGCAGATCGCGCAACACGCCGGCCAAGGACTCCAGGGAATACTCTTTGTAGGGCAGACGCGACTTGCGGGTTTCCGTATCGCTCTTGTCCGCGCCCGCGCGCCAGGTCACCCCGATCAGCAGGCCATTCGTATCCAGGTCCGCCAAGCGCGCGGCCACCTTCTCCACCGCCTCGGCGGGGGGGGCCAGGCTGATGGACGCGGGTGCCTGGCTCAGGTCGTTCACACCCAGGGCCAGAGGGAGATCGCCGATGGAGAACAGGTAATCCAGATCGGGGGGTGTTTCGTGACGCCCCACCACCTGATCCAGGAAAGGCAGACGACGGGCGATGGGCGCGGTCTTGTCGGCGGCGCGATAGGCGATCCAGGCGCCCCTCGACTTCAGCATGACGGCGAAGCGCAGGAAAAACAGCTCATCGCCAATACCCTGGTTACGGGTGAGCAGGATGCGCTTGCCACTCAGGTCGGCGGGCAACGGGTGCTCAAGAAAAACCTGGGCGTTCTGGCGTTGCTTGACGGACCCCCGATACAGGTAATGGCGCCAGCCCTCCTGGAGCCGCCCCAGGTTGAGCAGGGCCAGGGCCAGGTTGTAACGGGCTTCCTGGTAATCGGCATTCAGATAGACCGAGGCTTCCAGATGGTCCAGGGCCTCGTCGATACGGCCCAGTTCCATCAGGGCCGCCGCCAGATTGCTGTGCACCTGGGCATCGTCCGGCTTGGTGGCCAGGGCCGCTTCGTAATAGGGGATGGCATCGGCGGGCTGCTCCATTTCCTGCAATGCCACGCCCCAGTTGTTCAGGGGCGCCGTGTAGTCGGGGCGCAGTGCCGCGGCAAGCTTGTAATGGGAAATGGCTTCCTGATAACGGTGCTGATCCTTCAGGGCGTTACCCAGGTTGTTGTGGGCCTCGGCCACCTGGGGATGTTCGTTGAGTGTCTTTTGGTAAGCATCGACGGACTCGGCCAGTTCCTTCTGGAAGCGGGCCACATAGCTCTCGGCATCTCCCGCCAGCATGAGGGCGTTCTTGAAGTTCTCCACCGACTCCGGATTGCCCCCGTCCAGCTTGATGGACTGTTCATAGGCTTGCAGCGCCTCGGAAAGACGGCCCTGCTGTTGCAGAAGCATGCCCAGGTTGTCATAGGCCTTGGCGTAGTCCGGCCAGAGGCGGATGGCATGGCGCAGCTTGCTCTCGGCCTCCGTCAAACGGCCGGAGGCCGCCAAAGCGATCGCCAGGTTGTTCCAGCCTTCCGCGAAAGCCGGGTCGCTCTGGATCGCCTGTTCGTAGGCAACCAGGGCATCCTCGTTGCGGCCGAGCGTCTGGTAGGCGCAACCCAGATGGTTATAGGCCAGGGTGTAGTCGGGCCGGCTGGCCAGGGCCTTGTTCAACAGGGGAATGGCCTGATCCGGCTGGCCCCACTGGACCATCAATACGCCCAGTCCATGCAAAGCCTCCGCGTTGTTCGGTTCGCCCATCAAGGCCTTCTGATAAACCGCCTCGGCTTCGTCGAGGCGTCCGTCCTCGTGCAGCCTGGCGGCGATTTCCAGCGCTTCCTTGACGTTGACTACTTTGGGCGCGACGTCGTTCATGACCCCTTCCTCCATT
>CAZEOR010000179.1:0-6343 GCA_964513695.1 uncultured Thiobacillus sp. | reverse complement strand
GCTTCCGCTTCGCCGTGGATCAGCATGCCATTGTCAGCATGACCGATGGCCAGGGGCGCATCACCTTCGCCAATCAGCAGTTCTGCGATATCAGCGGTTTCAGCCTCAATGAGTTGCTGGGCAAGAACCACCGCATCATCAAGTCGGGTGAGCATGACGCTGCGTTCTACCAGGAAATGTGGGAGATCATTTCCTCCGGCCGGGTCTGGCGCGGCGATATCAAGAACCGGCGCGGCGATGGAAGCTTTTATTGGGTCAAGGCCACCATCGTGCCTTTCCTGGATGCTCAAGGCCTGCCTTACCAGTACTACTCGATCCGCACGGACATCACCGAGCAGCGCTTCCGCCGCGAACTGATGGAGGCCCGCGCCGCCATCGCCGCCCAGGCCAGCGACGATCTGCCCGCCCTGCTGGAGAACATTGTCCTGAATGCGGAGCGGCTGTTGCCCGGATCGGCCTGTGTCATCCACCTTCTGGACGAACGCAAGGAAAACCTTTGTCAGAGTGCCGCCCCCAGCCTACCCGCCCAACTCAGGCAAGCCATGTCGGTCATGTCGATGGAAAGCGACCAGGGATGCTGTGTCGAGGCGGTGTCCCGGGGCGAAGTCGTGGTGCGGGAAAACACGGGCAGTCACCCTTGTTCCAGCCGTTATCAGGAAATCGCCCGGGCTGCCCGCATGGAAGCCTGCTGGTCCCATCCCATCCGATCGCCCGAAGGCAGCATTCTTGGTGCCTTCACGGTTTTCTATCGGGATACCCGGTCGCCGGGGAAATTGGAACGCATGGCCGTGGCGGAATTGGCGGATGTCTGCGGCAGCCTGCTCGACCGGGTGCGGCAACGACATGAACTGCGCAGACGGGAAGCCACCACCAGCGGTATTTTGCGGACCACGGAAGAGGGGTTTCTGCGTTTCGATGGTCAGGGGCGCATCATCGAACTCAA
Source organism: uncultured Thiobacillus sp. (assembly GCA_964513695.1). Lineage (GTDB taxonomy): Bacteria > Pseudomonadota > Gammaproteobacteria > Burkholderiales > Thiobacillaceae > PFJX01. The sequence continues at coordinate 5,400 of CAZEOR010000179.1, read as the reverse complement.
TCCCGCCATGGCGAGCATTCTTGGCCGCACCATGGAGCAAGTGCTCGGCCATGAGCCGGGCGAATTCCTCGAAAGGGATTACCAGCCCGTCTGTGAGCAAATGCTCGCCCGCATGTTCGCGGGGCAGAGCGTGCGGGAGGATATGGAACTGCTCAGGCCAGATGGAGATCGCGTGGCCTGCTCGGTCAATGCGGCGCCGTTGGCGGATGAGAGTGGTCAGCAGGCAGGGGGGTTTGCCCTGATCAGCGACATCTCCGCCCGTAAACGTTTGGAGAACATGCTGCTCAAACAGGCCCAGGTATTGTCCCTGGTGCGCCAAGGCATGGAGAGCTATGTCGGAACCCGCAATCTCATAACGACAGCGGACTATCTGTTGAGCGGCCTGTTGAGCGTGACTGGAAGCGAGTACGGCTTCATCGGCGAGGTGCTGTACGACGAGAACGGGGCACCTTACCTTAAATCCCATGGCCTGAGCGATATCTCCTGGAACGCGGATTCCAGCCGGCTCTACGACATGTACAAGGCCAAAGGAATGGAGTTCCGCAACCTGGATACCTTGTTCGGATCGGTCATGACCACGGGTGAAATGGTCATCTGCGATGATCCTGAGAACGATCCGAGGAGCGGCGGGTTGCCACCCGGACATCCTGCGCTTAAGCGTTTTCTGGGCATGCCCGTGTATTACGGTGACGAATTGGTCGGCCTCTATGGTCTCGCCAACCGGGCCCAAGCCTACGATCTGGAACTACTTTCCCTGCTTGCCCCGTTCAATGCCAGTTACGCCGCCATCATCGCCGCGCATCGGGCCCAGTCCATGCAGGAAAAAATATTGTCCGACCTGAAAGCCGAGAAGGAGCGTGCGGAACGCGCCAGCCGGGCCAAGTCAGAATTCCTGGCCAGCATGAGCCATGAACTGCGCACGCCCCTCAACGCCATTCTGGGGTTCTCGCAACTTATCGAGACCGACCAGCGCGTTCCCCATGACAGCCAGGATTTGGCTCGGGAAATCGAGCGGGCCGGCCAGCACCTGCTTGAACTGATCGGCGACCTGCTCGATCTGGCACGGATAGAAGCCGGCCACCTTGATATCGGCCATGATGCGGTTTCCATCCCGGCGCTGCTGAAAGATTGCATGACCCTGGCCGGGCAGTTGACACGGGAACGCGCCATCCCGGTGGAATTCGATCTGGCTTCCTGCGCAAATCTCGTGGTGTTCGCCGATCGCATGCGGCTCAAACAGGTCTTGCTCAATCTGATTTCCAACGGCATCAAATACAACCGGCCCGAGGGCAGCGTCCATGTGGGATGCTCGGTGGAGGACGCCAGCCTGCGCCTGACCGTGAGGGACACCGGCAAAGGCATCTCTTCCGAGAACCTGGCCCGCCTGTTCGCGCCCTTCGAGCGCCTCGGCGCCGAGCGCGGCACCATCCAGGGTACCGGTATCGGTCTGGTGATCAGCCGTCATCTGGCAAACATGATGGGGGGAGATATCGGCGTGAGTAGCGAAGTCGGAGTCGGCAGCGCGTTCTGGATCGAGTTGCCCCTGCCGGACATCACCGTCACCGCGCATTCCAGCGGCGGGGTTATCCCCGTGGAAATCCAGCCCGATCAAATGGGTAAAGTGGCTCGGAAGGGAACTGTGCTCTATGTCGAAGACAACCCGGTCAACCTCAAACTCATGGAAATGGCTTTATCGCGCCGGAAGAATGTTCGCCTGATCACCGCCATCAGTGCCGAGGACGGCCTGGAGGTGGCGCTACAGGAGCGGCCCGATCTGATCCTGCTGGATATCAACCTGCCTGGAATGGACGGCTACGAGGGACTTCAGATCATGCGTGAGCATCCTGTACTGAGCCGGATTCCGGTGGCGGCGGTCACAGCCAATGCCATGAAGGGCGACCGGGAGCGCGGACTGGAGGCGGGCTTTGTGGATTACATCACCAAGCCGTTCAAGGTGGACGAGCTGTACGCTGTGCTGGACCGCTGGTTGCCGGTGGCTGCCGCTTCGAGCACGGATTGAATGCGACCTGGCCGGGCAGGCTTGGCTGCCCGTCGCCTCTGGCGGCGTCCACCGGAAGAGCTGCCTAGACCTATTCCTTGAACAGCCGGTCCAGGCCGCCCATATAGGGGCGCAGCACTTCCGGAATGGTTACGCTGCCGTCCGGGTTCTGATAGTTCTCCAGCACCGCCACCAGAGTGCGTCCCACCGCCAGACCGGAGCCGTTGAGGGTGTGGATGAGTTCCGGACGGCCGGGTTTTCCGTCCTTTTCAGTGCGATAGCGGGCCTGCATGCGCCGGGCCTGGAAGGCCTCGAAGTTGGAGCAGGAAGAGATTTCCCGATAGGTGTTCTGACCCGGCAGCCACACTTCCAGGTCATAGGTTTTGGCGGAGGAGAAGCCCAGGTCGCCGCTGCACAGGGCCACCACCCGGTAAGGCAGGTCCAGCCGTTGCAGGATGTCCTCGGCGTGGCCGGTGAGTTCCTCCAGGGCGGCGTAGGAATCTTCGGGCCGCACGAATTGCACCATCTCCACCTTGTCGAACTGGTGCTGGCGGATCATGCCGCGCGTGTCGCGGCCGTAAGACCCGGCCTCGGAGCGGAAGCAGGGGGTATGGGCCACCAGCTTGATGGGCAGGTTGTCGGCGGGAATGATCTCGTCGCGCACGATGTTGGTGACCGGCACCTCGGCGGTGGGGATCAGGTACATGCCGTTGCTGAGCTTGAACAGATCTTCCTCGAACTTGGGCAGCTGGCCGGTGCCGCGCATGGAATCCGCGTTGACCATGAACGGTACATAGACCTCCTCGTAGCCGTGTTCCCTCGTGTGCACGTCCAGCATGAACTGGGTCAGGGCCCGGTGCAGGTGGGCCAGGCCGCCGCGCATGAGCACGAAGCGGCTGGTGGTGATCTTCACGGCGGTGGGGAAATCCAGCATCTCCAGGTTCTCGCCCAGGTCCACGTGGTCCAGGGACTGATAAGGGAACTCCCGGGGCGTGCCCACTCGGCGGACTTCCGCGTTGTCCTTCTCGTCCCGGCCCACTGGCACCGATTCGTGGGGCAGGTTGGGGATGGTCATGAGTTGGGCGGACAGGTCTTCCTGGATGCCTTCCAGCCGGGTTTCGGCGGCCTTCAGTTCATCGCCCAGGCCCACCACCTCAGCCATGAGCGCGCCGGCGTCCTCGCCCTTGCCCTTGGCCATGCCGATTTGTTTGGAAAGCTGATTGCGCCGAGCCTGAAGTTCCTGGGTGCGGGTCTGGATTTCCTTGCGCTCGGCTTCCAGCGCCTCGATGCGGGCGGTGTCCAGGGTCACGCCCCGGCTGGCCAGGCGTTGGGCAACGTTGGCGAGATCTTTGCGGAGAAGTTGGATGTCGAGCATGGGAGGTACCGGATGAAGGTGGCGGATGAATTCGCAAGAAAAACATTTTAACCCAGCACGGCGGCATGCCGATTTCGATGGAGTGATCACATGGATTCCGCCCCAGGCGAAGTCGAGGGATGCCCTAGGTTTCCCGCATGGCCTCGATTTCCAGTCGAGCGCAGATGAATGCCGCCTCAAGGTCTTCCAGGGTGTCCAGGCACAGGGGCCAATCGTTTGCCTTCGCCAGGGCCTCGGTTTCGCTGGCCAGGCGGACGATCTCCTCAGCGCCAAGGTAGGCAGCGGCTCCTTTGATCTGGTGGGCCTGGCGAGCTGACAGGCCGCTGTCGTGCTTATCCACTGCAACTGCCAGTTCGGTCAGCAAACTTTCCGTGCTGCTCACGAACAACCCCAGCATCTCGACGACCTGGGACTCGTCCCCCCGGCAGATCCGGCGCAGCTTGGCGTGGTCGATGCTGCCTATGGATGGAGCTACCGGGGGCGGAGCGGCGGTATGCGCTTCCCGGACTACGGCCCGGCCGGGCAATTGGCGCTCCAGGGCTTCGGCCAACGCCTCTTCCCGGATGGGTTTGGTCAGATAGTCATCCATGCCGGCATCACGGCAGATGGCGTCGTAGCCCACCATGGCATTGGCGGTGAGGGCCACGATGGGCAGATGGGCACGCCCTTCCGCGGCTTCCCGTGCACGGATCGCGCGTGAGGCGGTGAGCCCATCCCACTCCGGCATCTGGCAATCCATCAGCACCAGATCAACGGAAGTCGTTCCCAGCTTGTCGAAGGCCAGCTTGCCGTCGTCGGCGGTTTCCACCGTCACGTCCAGGTTATCCAGCATGAATCGGAGGAGTTTCTGGTTCACCGGGTTGTCTTCCGCCACCAATACCCTGACGCCGGGAAAACGCTTGGCTTTCGGATGGTCGTCATGATTCTCCTGGACAGGAGCTTGACTGGCCGGCAAAGGCAAAGCGAAGTGGAAGGTGCTTCCCTGGCCCGGGCTGCTTTCCAGGGTCAGGCTGCCTCCCATCAGTTCGGCCAGTTGCCGGCAAATGGTCAGCCCGAGGCCGGTGCCGCCGTACTTTCGGCTGACGGAGCCATCCGCCTGGGAAAAAGCCTTGAATATGCGGCTCTGGGCAGCTTCGCTCATGCCGATACCCGTGTCCCGGACCGAGAAACGCACCTGATCCGGCTGACCTGCCATGGGTTCGGCACGGAGCCGGACTTCGCCCTGCTGGGTGAACTTGATGGCGTTGTCGAGAAGGTTGAGCAGTATCTGGCGTATGCGCAGGGGATCGCCGCGCGCCCAGGCCGGCAGGCCGCGGCCCTTTTCCAGATGCAGGGGGAGGTTTTTTGTGTCGGCGCGAGGGATGTACAACTCCAGCACATCCCGGAGCAGGGCGTTCAGGTCGAAGTCGATACTTTCCAGCGTCAGCCGGCCCGCTTCGATCTTGGAGAAATCCAACAGGTCGTTGATCACGCCCAGCAGTGCCTCGGCCGATTGGGCTATGGTCTGGGCGTATTCCTTCTGGCGTGGGTTGAGGGGGCTGCCCAGCAGCAACTGGGTCATGCCCATGATGCCGTTCATCGGTGTGCGGATCTCGTGACTCACGTTGGCCACGAACTGGGATTTCATCTCCGCCGCCGCCACGGCGGTGTCCCGTGCCGCTTCCAGCGCGGCTTCCGCCTCCTTCTGGGCGGAGACATCGCGCATGATGGCCTGGATCACCGGTTCGCCGTCCATGGTCATGGCGTGCAGGGCGATTTCGGCGGGGAAGGTGCTGCCATCCGGCCGGCGCGCGGTCCAGCGGAAGAAGGCATGGCCGTTTTCCACCGCTTCACGGATATGGCGCTCCGCCAGAAGGTAGGGCGGTGTGCCGCAAGGCTGGCTTTCCACACCCAGATCCTCCGGCCGGCGTTTCAGAAAATCCTCGACCTTGCTCATGTGGAACATCTCCAGCGTGGCTGGGTTGCAGTCCGTGAACCCGTTCCGGTCCAGGATGACGATGCCGTCTGTATTGGTTTCGAAAAGGGT
>CAZEOR010000178.1:0-6352 GCA_964513695.1 uncultured Thiobacillus sp. | reverse complement strand
CACCGCCCAGGCGGAACAGCATTTCGTTGCGGCGGGTGAGGCCGGAGACTTCCCCGGCCACGCGCACCAGCATCGCATCGCCGGCAGTGTGACCGAAGTGATCGTTGATGGTCTTGAACTCGTCGAGATCGAAGTAAAGCAGCGCCGACGTGGCGCCATGACGTCCGGATTCGGCCAGCATGCGTTCCAGTTCGATCTGGAAGCGGTGGCGGTTGTAAAGGCCGGTCAGGGAATCCCGTTCCGCCAGGTACAGCAGTTGTTCGGCGGTCTGGCGTTCGCTGGTGACGTCTTCATATACCCAGAGATGGCCGATGAAACGATTTTCCCGATCCCGTACCAAGTAGCTGAGCTGCGTGACGACGCGACCGTCTCCCATGTTGATTTCGTGGCTGTCCGCTTCTTCCTGGTGCCCCAGAATATGAGCCAGGTACGCTTGGTAGCCACCGAGGTCGGATACTACGCAGCGTGAGGTGGTGAAGGCGGAAAGGGTGTCCAATCCGATCAGTTCGTCATTTTCCGGGATATGCCAGATGTGGTTGAAGGCCGGGTTGTGATAGATCACCCGACCATCGATGCCGACGAACAGAATGCCCAGGTTCATGGCGGACAGCAGCGCCATCAGGCGAGCTCGTTCGGCCTCGGTTCCGGCCAGGTATTCCAGGGCGCGTTCCTGGGTGGCTTTTAGGTCGGAAATGTCCCTTACGCTGGCGCGAATGCCCAGGAACGTATTTTCCCGGCTGTAGATGGGGTGCCAGTTCACCGCGACCCAGAAGCGCGAACCGTCTTTGCGCAACATGCGGAATTGATAGCCTTCACCACTCGCTCCGCGCAGGGCTTCACGGAAGCGTAGTTCGGCCTCGGAGCGTTCTTCCGGATGGATCAGGCTCAGGGGGAAGTCTGGCTGAAGCAGGCATTCATCGGGCGTAAAACCGGTCATGCGCTCCACGGATGGGTTGACCCAGATGGTGCGGCCAGAGGGCTCGATCCACAGTTCCAGGTCATAGGTGTAGTGGGCGATGGCAAAAAAGCGCTGTTCGCTGTCCTGTAGCTCCGACATGCGCGCCTTGAGTTGGCGCGACATGACCCTGAAGGCGTCGACCAGTTCGCCTACTTCGTCATGCCCCGGTGCGGGTAGCAGGGCATCGAAGTTCTGATCGGCCAGGGCGTGGCTGGCCACCGTGAGTTGATTGAGGCGGCGGGTCAGCAGATAGCCGATGATGGCCAGCGTAATGAAGGTCAGGCCAAGCTCGGCGAAACCGATGATCAGTCCTTGCCGAACTACCCGTTCACGGGCCTGGGCCAGGAAATCCGTGGAAATGCCGAAACGCAGCTGACCATAGTTCATGCCGGCCAGGCTGATGGAAATTCGGGTGTCGTAGACGCGATCCCGACTGTCCGGATCAATTCTGCTGTCCAGAGTGGGCAGGGGAAGCTTGGCATCCAGTCCGGAGGCCACAATGCGATGTCCCGCTTCATCCAGCAAGACTAGGTAGACATAGCTGTTTTCCTTGCGCGCTTCGTCGAGAATTTCCCTGAGTGCGCCGTAGTCCCGTTGCATCAGGGGGCCAGCCAGGGCCGCATTGAGAAGGGGAACCGCGCTGCTGACCCGTTGGTAGGATTTGTTGATGAGTTCGGTTTCGGTTAATCGCACACTGCTTGCCACCAGCACGATGAGCATGATGGCCTCTACCAGAATGCCTGCCAGGGTGAGCTTGATCCAGAGAGGGAAGCGCGAGTAGCCAGTGTTCAAGGTTTGGGTGCCTCATTCAGCACCTTGCGGGTTTCCTTGAGGTAGGGATCCACCCGTTTCATGGTTGCTTCGGAGATGGGCCGGATTTTCGTGTAGCCGGTATGGCCGAGGAAATCGATGCCCTCTGATTCACGCGGAAAATCCATTAGCAGGGTTTTGATGCGCTCGACCTGGTTGCGGGGCAGGTCGGGCTTGACGATGAACATGAAGGCGGGAATATCGGCGATATGTTTATGCACGACCAGTTTGCTGCGAATGTCATCGGGTATCTGCAAGAGGCCCTGGCTGGTGGTCACGGCTGCCGCAGACAGTCCTGTGACCAGGGAATGGGCCACACTGGAGTGGGTGCGATGTTCCACCACCTTGTAGTCCCGATCCGACTCCAACCCCTGTTTGTCGAGATATTCGATGGTGGCCATGACTGTGATGGCCAGCCGGTCGATGACAGCGAGTTGTTTGCCCTTTAGATCCTGGGGCGAGGCCAGAGGGCGGTCCATGCTGAAGATCAAAAGGGAGTCATGGTCGGGCTGGAATTGGGCGATGGGCTGGAATCCCAGATCTTTCTGGGCCATGCGGGCGAAGTGGGCGGCAGTGATGGCGAGGTCGAAATCACCGCGCAGAGTTCGGGCTTGGTAGCGTGCGAAATCCGGTGCGCTCTCGATCCGCACCGGTTGCTGGAGCAGCCGTTCCAGGTAGGCGCGCAGGGGTTCATAACGTTCCACCAACACTCGGGTGCTATGGATCGGCAGGACGCCAATAGTGAATGCCTGAACCGGCCCGGACAACCAGGCCAGGGCCAAGCAGAGCAGCAACCAGGGCGCGCGCATTTCAGTCCTCCCGCAAGGGCTTTACCAGCACCTTGGAACGTCTTTGCCAGTTGTACATGGCTTTGCGCGGTGCCGGCAGGTCGTCCGGACTGGCCAGATTGAAGCCCCGTTCGATGAACCAATGAGCTGTGCGTGTGGTGAGCACGAACAGCAGTTCCAGACCCTGTTCCAGCGCTGCCTCTTCCACGGCGGCGAGCAGGGCGTCGCCGCGGCCGCCCCGGCGGAAATCCGGCGCCACCGCCAGGCAGGCCATTTCGCAGGCCCGTGTGTCCGGGAAGGGATAAAGCGCCACGCAACCGACGATGCGGCCATCCAGTTCGTCCACGAAGAACTGCTCGACTTCCTGTTCAAGACGTTCACGGGAGCGCCGGACCAGCACGCCCTCGGTTTCCAGAGGTTCGATGATGGACAGGATGCCGCCCACGTCCTCGATTTTGGCGGGGCGCACGTTTTCCAGTTCCTCCCGCGTCACCATGGTGCCCACCCCTTCGTGGGTGAACAGCTCCATGAGCAGGGCGCCGTCCTGGGCGCGGGGCAGCAGGTGGGCGCGGCGCACACCTTGGCGGCAGGCGCGCACGGCGTGGGGCAGGTAAAGCTTCATGTCGCTGTCCGGCAGGGATTTGAGCAGGCGCTGGGCACTGGCGGCGGTGAGCTGGTTGATGAGCTTGCCCTTCGCGTCCCGGCAGTCGCCATGGTCGAGGAGGAAGATCAGCTTGTCGGCCTTGAGCGCCACGGCTGCCGCAGTGGCCACTTCTTCCAGGGTCAGGTTGAAGACTTCGCCGGTGGGTGAATAACCAAGCGGAGAGAGCAGGACGATCTCGCCGGCTGACAAGCGGTCGGCGATGGCCTTGTCCGCGACCTTGCGTACTTCGCCGGTAAACAAGAGATCCACGCCGTCCACAACCCCGATTGGCCGTGCTGTGACGAAATTGCCAGAGGCCACTCGGATGTCCGCGCCGGCCATGGGCGTGTTGGGCAGGCCCACTGAGAGCAGGCTCTCGATGTCTACCCGCACAGAGCCCACCGCGTCCTTGACGTGTTCCAGGGTTTCCGCGTCGGTGACACGGCGGTCGCGCACGTACATGGCGTCCAGGCCGAGATCGCGCAGACGTTCCTCCACTTGAGGCCGGACTCCGTGTACCAGTACCAGGCGCACACCCAGGCTGTTGAGCAGATTGAAGTCGTGGCTCAGCCCGGCGAACCCGCCGTCGGCCAGGGCGTCGCCACCGAAGGCCAGAACAAAGGTCTTGCCGCGAAATGCGTGGATATAAGGCGCAGCGGAGCGGAACCACTGCACGAAGGATGCGGTGTCCGCCTCCCCCAGTTTCGCCATGTTCTATCCCTCCGGAAATCGTTCGTGAGTGGCCCGAGTTACGGCTGCGGGGCAGAAAACTTGAGCCCGATCAGGAATCGTCATTGGAAATCCCCCCAGCGGGTCTGCATGGCCGCCAGGGCCGCCAGGGCGGCGGTTTCGGTGCGTAGGATGCGCGGGCCCAGGCGGACACGCCGGAAACCCGCGGCAACGGCTGCATTGCGCTCTACCGGGTCAAATCCGCCTTCCGGCCCGGCCAGCAGCAGGATAGGACCTTCCGGAGGCGGCAATTCGCCCAGGCCCATATCTCCTTCCGGGTCGAGCAGAAAGCGGTTGGATGTGTCGCACACGGTGGATAGCCTGAGCCAGGCCAGACCCTCCTGTATCTCCATTACGGGGGGAATATGGTTGCGCCCGCATTGTTCGCAAGCGGCGATCACCACGCCCTGCCAATGGCGCAAGCGTTTTTCCGTCTTTTCGCCACTGAGCTTGACCACTGTGCGCCGCATCATGAGAGGCTGGATGGCGGCAATACCCAATTCCACAGCCTTTTGCAGGGTCAGGTCCATGCGTTCACCGCTGGAAATACCCTGGGCCAAAGTGATGCGCAGCGGCGATTCCCGCTGGGGTTCGGCACTGTTCGAAACGCGTACGAAAACATTCTTACCGCGTAATTCCAGCGCGCCGGGGTACTCTGCCCCATCTCCGTTAAAGAGGATTACGGTATCCCCGTCGCGCAGCCGTAGAGCGCCCACGGCATGACGAGCGGCATCGAGGGGCAATTCGATCTGGCGCCCGGGCGCCAGGGGCAGGTCGCAGTGGAAGCGGGGCATGACAGGTGACCTCGGATCGGGGTGATATTATCCGGCCGAATGCATCAACGGGAGCCAATGGCATGGTTCGCATGGAAACACCCATCTGCGATTTCGGCTGGAAAGCGGTGGATTTCGCCCTGCCCGGGGTGGACGGCAAGACCTACACTCTGAAAGATGTGGCCGGCCCGAATGGTCTGCTGGTCATGTTCATCTGTAATCACTGCCCTTACGTGAAGGCAGTCATCGATCGCATCGTCCGTGATGTGCGGGAGCTGCGGGAATATGGCATCGGCGCCATCGCCATCATGTCCAACGATCCGGCGGATTATCCCGAGGACAGCTTCGACAACATGGCTGAACAGGCGCGGCGCCTGGGATTTCCCATGCCCTATGTTCTGGATGAATGCCAGGACATCGCCAAGGCTTACGGCGCGGTCTGTACGCCGGACTTCTTCGGCTTCAACCGGAACATGGAACTGCAATACCGGGGCCGCCTGGACGAATCCCGTAAGGAAGCCGCGCCGGAGGGTGTGAGCCGCGACCTGTTCGAAGCCATGAAGAAGGTGGCTGAAACCCAGCGCGGGCCAGCCAACCAAATTCCCAGCATGGGCTGTTCCATCAAGTGGCGGAGCTGAAAACCCTCCTCGATCAGGTCATTACCGCTTGCCGTGAAGTCGGCCGGGAGGAGGTGATGCCGCGCTATCTGAAGGTGGCCCATGAGCGCAAGGTGGACGGCAGTCTGCTGACGGAAGCGGATGTGGCTGCACAGAATGCTCTGTTCCGACGACTGCAAGCCATCGCAGCCTATCCCCTACTGGGCGAGGAAATGACCGATGCGGAACAGCGTGATGTCTGGGAGTTGGGCGGCGAGGGGTTCTGGTGCGTGGATCCTATCGATGGCACCAGTAACTTTGTCAACGGGCTCCCTTTCTTCGCCATCTCGGTGGCGCTGATCCGGGACAGAAAAACGGTTCTGGGCGTGGTGTACGACCCCAGCGCCGATGAGGCTTTCTATGCCATCGAAGGCCAGGGCGCCTTCATGAATGGGGAACGCCTGCCGCTGAAGACACCACCCACGCAATTACACCGTTGCATGGCCGGTATCGAACTCAAGCGCATCGACCGCACCTTGGCCGGCCGGCTTGCCTTCGAACATCCGTTCAGTTCCCAGCGCAACCTGGGTGCAAGCACCCTGGACTGGTGTTATTTGGCGGCTGGCCGCATGCATATCTACCTTCATGGCGGCCAGAAGCTTTGGGACTATGCCGCCGGATGTCTGATCCTGCGGGAAGCGGGAGGCGCATCATGTTCGCTGAGCGGAGGGGATTTCCGTTCTGGAGATCCCTGGAATCGCTCTGTCCTGGCTGCACTCACACCTGAACTACTGGCTCAGTGGAGAGACTGGGTGGGTGTTTAGGGTGTGCATGCAGTCAGCTAAATTTGCCCAGGAAGAGTATTAAGCTGACTTTCTGCGATTTCTTGCCTGTTTGATAAGAATTCATATCCTGGGCAGGGAAAAAAGCTTTGTGCACCGCACCAATACTGGCTTCCATGAGCATGGTGCCCGGCAAAATAAAAATATTTTAATTTATTCCTGTGATTGCCCTGATCCCCGCGCTTAGCAAGGCCTAGCCCTGTATTTCCAGGC
>CAZEOR010000177.1:0-6356 GCA_964513695.1 uncultured Thiobacillus sp. | reverse complement strand
CCCTGGCCATCACCCCCATGATCCTGCTGGGCGGCGTGTTCTACCCGCCCACCGCCTTGCCGGCCTGGCTGTCCGCCATCGCCGCCTGGCTGCCGCTCACCCACGCCATCGAGCTGGCGCGGCCGCTGGTGCTGGGAAGGCTGCCGGAAGGGGTCTGGTTACACATTTTGGCGTTGGTAGGATACGGCACTGCGGGGTTTGCCGCAGCGCTGGCACTTACCCGGCGGCGCTTGTTGAAGTAGGACGGGACGTCCCGTCACGGGATTTTATTTCGCAGGGATACCAAAGCCGGGTTTTCCGGGTTTGATGCAGCGTGCATCCTTGTAAGGGCCGCCCACCTTTTCCCAAGCGGTGCCAGGATCGATCTGGGTGCAGTAGCGCCGCCCGTCCACCATGCTGCGCCATAGATGCCAGGGTGCCGGCGCCGCAAAGCTCGCTGCGCTCAATGTGGCAAGAAGCATGAGTGCCGCATGTTTTGCTTTCATCCTGACAGCCAATTCAGACGTATTCCCGGCACCGGATGGATTGCTACGGGTGGTTGCGGTGGGAATCGCGAGTCCCATCGCGCCGGTAATCCAGATGCCCGTCGATCAGGGTGTACTGCACCCGGCCCTGCATCTCCAGGCCAAGGAAGGGGCTGTTCTTGCCCAGGCTGGCCAGGTTGGAGGGGCTGACGATCCAGGCGGCGTCCGGGTCGAACAGACACAGATCGGCCGGGCGGCCCACCGCGACATGGCCCGCATCCACGCCGAGAATGCCGGCCGGGCGGTGAGTGAGGTAGCCCAGGGCCTTGCTCAGGGGAATGTTCGCCTCCCGCGCCCATTTCAGGGTCAGGGGCAGCAGCAGTTCCACGCCGGTGGCGCCGGGTTCGGCTTCCTGGAAGGGCAGTTCCTTGGCATCGTCGTCCACCGGCGCGTGGTCGGAGCAGATGGCGTCGATGGTGCCGTCAGACAGCCCCTTGCGGATGGCGTCCCGGTCGCGTTGGCTGCGCAGGGGCGGGATCAGGTGGCAGTTGGCGTTGAAATCGGCGGTGTCCATTTCCGACAAGTGGACGTGGTGCACGCCCACGTCGCAGGTGATGGGCAGGCCGTCGTGCTTGGCCCGGCGCACCATCTCGATGCCGGCCCGGCTGGACAGGCGGGCCAGGTGGACGCGGGCGCCGGTCTCCCGCACCAGCAGCAGGATCGTGGAGATGGCCACGGTTTCCGCCGGCACGGGAATCGCCGGCAGGCCGTGACGGGCGGCGACGACGCCGTCGTGAGCCACACCTTCCCGCGCCAGGTGGGCGTCCTGGGGGCGCAGCCAGATGGGCAGATCGAAGGTCTTGGCATATTCCATGGCGCGCAGCAATACCTGGGTATCGATCAAGGGCGCGTCAGCCTGGCTGAAGGCCATGCAGCCGGCCTCGTGCAGTTCGGCCATTTCGGTCAGGCGCTCGCCCTTGAGTTCGCGGGTGAGGGCGCCGATGGGATAGACCCGGGGACCGGGCATGTGCTTGGCGCGGAACTTGAGCATCTCCACCAGGCCCGGCTCGTCCAGGGGCGGATCGGTGTCCGGCGGGCAGGCCAGGGAGGTGACGCCGCCCACGGCGCAGGCATGCATCTCGGATTCCAGCGTGGCCATGTATTCCAGGCCCGGTTCCCGCAGGCGCACCGACAGGTCCACCAGACCGGGACAGATAACGAGGCCCGTGGCGTCGACCACTTGATTGGCGTGGAAATCGGCGGGACCGGAACCCACCCCGACGATGTGGCCTGCGGCCACGTAGATGTCCTGAACCGCATCCAGCCCGGAAGCAGGGTCGATGACACGGCCGTTCTTGATCAGGATTTTCATGTCGATCGTTTCCCGTTAATTTCCCGCCAGAATGCTCATCACCGCCATGCGTACCGCGATGCCGAAGGTGACCTGGGACAGGATCACGGACTGCATGCCGTCCGCCACCGCCGAGTCGATCTCCACGCCCCGGTTCATCGGCCCCGGGTGCATGACGATGGCGTCGGGCTTGGCCAGCTTCAGCTTGTCCGGCGTCAGGCCCCAGTGCTTGTAGTACTCCCCGGCGCTGGGCAGCCGCGATCCGCGCATGCGCTCGTTCTGCAACCGGAGCATGAGCACCGCGTCCACGTCCTTGATGCCCTCGCTCATCTTGTGGAACACGTGCACGCCCAGGTTTTCCACGTCCCGGGGCAGCAGGGTCTTGGGCGCCACCACGCGCACTTCCGGGCAGCCCAGGGTGGTGAGGGCGTGGATCTGGGAGCGGGCCACGCGGGAATGCAGCACGTCGCCGACGATGGCCACGCGCAGGTTGTGGAAGGCGCCCTTGTAGTGGCGCAGGGTGAACATGTCGAGCAGTCCCTGGGTGGGGTGGGAACAGCGTCCGTCGCCGGCGTTGACCACGTGGATGTGGGGCGCCACGTGGCGCGCGATGAGATGGCTGGCGCCGGCGGCGGCGTGGCGTACGATGAACATGTCCGCCTGCATGGCCGACAGGTTGGCCACCGTGTCCAGCAGGGTCTCCCCCTTGCTTTGCGACGAGGCGTTGATGTTCAGGTTGACCACGTCGGCGGACAGCCGCTTGGCGGCGATCTCGAAGGTGGTACGGGTGCGTGTGGAGTTCTCGAAGAAGATGTTGAAGATGGCCTTGCCGCGCAGCAGGGGCACCTTTTTCACGTCCCGCTCCTGGGCCGACACGGTGATGAAGGAGGCGGCTGTGTCGAGGATCTGGGTCAGGATGCGGGCCGGCAGCCCTTCCAGGGTCAGCAGGTGACGCAGGCGGCCGTCGTCGGTGAGTTGCAGGTTGGCGCTCATGCTTTCCTCTTCATGACGAAGTGCAGGCCTTCCGCCTCGTTCTTCTCCAGGGAGATGTGCTCGTCCGGCGCCAGGTCCAGCTTGATGCCGGCGTAATCCGCGCAGATCGGCAGTTCGCGCCCACCCCGGTCCACCAACACTGCGAGCCGTATGGCGGCAGGCCGGCCGTAGTCGAACAGCAGGTTCATGGCGGCGCGGATGGTGCGTCCGGTGAAGAGCACGTCGTCCAGCAGCAGGATGCGCCGGTCTTCCACGTCGAAGGGGATGTGGGAGGGCTTGGTCTCCGGGTGCAGGCCGATGCGGGAGAAGTCGTCGCGGTAGAAGGCGATGTCCAGCACAGCGCGGGGAATGTCCAGCTTCAGGCGCTCGGCCAGGGCATCCATCATCCAGACGCCACCGGTGTGGATGCCCACCAAGGCGCAGTCCGGGCGGATGTGGGGCGCGATCTGTTCAGCCAGGGATTCGATAAGTTGTTCAGGCGAAGGTAAGGTCATGGACATGGGCTTGCTCGAAGAAGTCCTGAAGAATCTGCTGGGCAGCCACCGCATCATCCAGGCCCTTGCGGTTGCTGCCTTTCACACCAGCCTCGCGCAGGCGCAGGTCGGCGTCGAAGGAGGTGAGGCGCTCGTCCACCAGGGCCACCGGCAGGCCGAAGCGGCCGTGCAGCTGGTTGGCGAAGCGGCGGGCACGGCGGCTGATGTCGTGCTCGCTGCCATCCATGTTCATGGGCAGGCCGGTCACTAATTGAACCGGCCGCCATTCCTGGACGAGGGCGGCAATGCGCCCGAAACGCGCCTCGTTGACTTCACTGCTGATGGTTTCCAGGGGATGGGCCAGACGGGTTTCCCAATCGCCCACCGCCACGCCGATCCGGCGCAAGCCGAAATCGAAGGCGAGGATGCCACCTTGCTTCAAGCGTGGCCCGCCTCTTCCGACAACATGGAGAGGTCGATGCCGAGCAGCTTCATGGCCGCCGGAATGCGGTCCTGGGCAGGCAAGGCGAAGATCACTTCCGGATCGGCCGGCACGGTCAGCCAGGCGTTCTGCTTGATCTCGTCCTCCAGTTGCCCCGGGCCCCAGCCGGCATAGCCCAGAGTCACCAGGAGCTCCGCCGGACCTTCATGCCTCGCGGCGGCTTCCAGAATGTCCTTGGAGGTGGTCAGGCCGATACGGTCGTTCACCGCCAGGGTGGAACCCCACTGGCCCACCGGCCGGTGCAGCACGAAGCCGCGCTCCACCTGGACCGGGCCGCCATAGTAGACCGGCTCCACTCGCAAGTGCTCGTCGGCCAGGTCCAGGCCGATCTGGCTGAACAGGGATTCCATGTTGAGGTCTATAGGCCGGTTCACCACCACGCCCAAAGCGCCCTGATCGCCGTGATCGCATATGTAAGTCAACGTGCCGGCGAAGTTCGGATCCAGCATGTTGGGCATGGCGATGAGGAAATGGTCGGTGAAATTGGCGTTGTCCATGATGGGCGCTCGATTAACGTCGACTCATTGTAACGCCGCTGGCCAACCCTCAATATCACCGCATGAATACCGCCATGGTCTGGTTCCGGCGCGATTTGCGCATCCACGACAACGCCGCGCTCTGGCACGCGCTCAAGGCGGCTCGGCGGGTGCATTGCGTCTTCGTGTTCGATTCCGACATCCTGGATGCCCTGCCGGACAAGACTGATCGCCGGGTGGAATTCATTCATGCCAGTGTCGGTGCCTTGCGTCGTACGCTGGAAAGCCGGGGAGGTGGGCTGCACATTCTGGCCGGCTCCCCGCGCCACCTGATTCCCGAACTGGCCGCTGAACTGGGTGCGATGACAGTCTACGCGGCGCGTGATTACGAACCTGCCGCCGTCGAACGCGATGCATGGGTGGCGGAACGTCTGACAAAAGCCGGCCGGCGACTGGAATTGGTGAAGGATCAGGTGATCTTTGAAGCGGACGAGATCCTGACTGCTGCGGGTACGCCCTATCACGTTTTTTCTCCCTTCAAGCGTGCCTGGCTGGCCAAACTGGATGCGTTTCACCTGGGAACATATCCAGTCGAGGATCTTCTCGGAAATCTGGCGCCGGCAGCCCCGCGCCGCATGCCTGCCCTCGCCGATATGGGCTTTCGCTCGACCGATCTGATCGAGCTCGGCGTCCAGCCGGGGGAAGCGGGCGGGCGGGCACGCTGGGAGGAATTCCGCGAACGCATCGACCGCTACCGGGAAACCCGCGACTTCCCCGCCGTCAATGCCCCTTCCCGCCTGTCTGTGCATTTGCGCTTCGGCACCCTGTCCATCCGTGAACTGGCCCGCTTCGCCCATGAGCATGCTGGCGAAGGGGCGGACACGTGGCTGTCGGAACTGATCTGGCGAGATTTCTATCAGATGTTGCTGGCCCGCTACCCGCACATCACCCGGCACGCGTTCCAGTCCAGGTTCGACGCCCTCGTCTGGCCGAATCCACCGGACCACTACCAGGCCTGGTGCGAAGCGCGAACCGGCTATCCCATCGTGGATGCCGCCATGCGCCAGTTGAACCAGACCGGCTACATGCACAACCGGTTGCGCATGATCGCGGCCTCATTCCTGGTCAAGGATCTGCATGTGGACTGGCGGCAGGGGGAGCGCTACTTCGCGCAGAAACTGCTGGATTACGATCTGGCCGCCAACGTGGGCGGCTGGCAGTGGTCGGCCGGAGTGGGCACCGATGCCCAGCCCTGGTTCCGCATCTTCAATCCGGTGACCCAGTCGGAGAAATTCGACCCGTCGGGAAGCTTCATCCGCCACTTCCTGCCGGAACTGGCTGCCGTACCCGACAAGTTCATCCACGCCCCATGGAAAATGACCCCGACCCAACGCTTGGCATGCTGCATCGGGAGCGATTACCCACCGCCGCTGGTCGACCATACGCGGGCCAGGGCGACGACCCTGGCGCTTTTCCGGGGCTGAATCGGCAGAGGCGCTCCCCTAGAAGGGCTGTCAGAAAATCGTGCTGGCGCCGGGATTGATGATGTCGATGATGTCGAAAGCCTGGGCCAGGGCATCGATACGGATGTTTTCCAGTTCTTCCGGGTCAATGCCCAGGAGTTTGCCGGCGTCGGCGTCATAACCGTGCTGATAGGCGTCGGGGGGCAGACGGGTCTTCAGGCTGGGCGCTAGGCTGGCGGCCATATCCCGTGCCACGTGGAGAATGGCGGCTTCCTTTCTGTAGGTTTCGGCTTGCAGAGGTTCCAACTGGTTGGCGAGCACCACCTGGAAGAACTCCGGCAGTTTCCAGGCGGCGATCAGTGCGGCACCCAGCTCGGCGTAAGTGAAACCGAATACCCGTTTCTCCTCCGCCAGGAGTGCAGCCTCGCCTTCGGCGCGGACCTTCAGCACCTCGCGGTAGCGCTCCGGCTGCCGCGAGTAGAACACCAGCCGGCCGATGCCATGCAGCAGGCCGGCCACGAACAGGCGTTCGCTGTCGCGGATTCCACACTGGGTCGCCAGCAGGCGTGCCACCACGCCACAGGTTGCGCTGTTGTCCCAGAACGTGGACATATCCACGAACTCCTCCGGGATA
>CAZEOR010000176.1:4825-6379 GCA_964513695.1 uncultured Thiobacillus sp. | reverse complement strand
CGGCCAGATCCACCTTGGCGATGACCGGGTCGCGCAGATCCCCGGGCAGATCCGAGCGGATACGGGAGACCGCGTCTCGCACGTCGTCCACCGCTTCCTGGGTGGGCTTCTCCAGACGGAATTCCACCGTGACCACCACGACACCATCCTGGATCTTTGCGTAGATGTGCTTGACGCCCTGGATGGTGGCCACCGAGTTCTCGATCTTGCGCGCCACCTCGGTTTCCAACTGACCTGGAGCGGCTCCAGGCAGGGACGCCGTCACCGTCACCATGGGCAGGTCGACATCCGGGAAATTCTGGATCTTCATGGCCCGGAATCCCATCAAGCCCAGCACCGTGAGCAGGATGAACAACAGCACCCCGGGTATCGGGTTGCGAATCGACCAGGCGGAAACGTTCATGGCGGAGCGCTAGCGGGCGGCTGGATCAACCACGCGCACCACGTCACCATCGGCCAGGAAGGCGCCGCCCGAGGCCACCACCCGATCCGTCGGGCCAAGGCCTCCGGTGATTTCGATGCGGTCCCCGGCACGTCGCCCCAAAGTCACCTTGGACTGGAGCACCCGGGAATCCGAGCCCAGCTTCAGGACATAGCTGAAGCCTTCGCGCAGGACCACCGCGCTCTGAGGCAGTGTCAGGCCCTTCGCCACGCCGATCTCGATATCGCCCCGGGCGAACATGCCGGCCCGGGCGGACCCGGACGTGGGCAGATCCACATAGACCAGACCGTTGCGGGTCTGGGTGTCCACCGTGGGCGCCAGCATGCGTAACCGGCCTTTGACGACCGCACCGTCGGACAGGGTGATGCGGGCGTTCAGGCCAGGCTTGAGGCGGGACAACTCCGCCTCCGCCACTTCAGCGCGCCATTCCAGGCGTGCCTGGCGAATCAGCCGGAACAGCTCCTGGCCTGCCGCCGGCACAGCGCCCACGGTGGCGCTACGGGACGAAATGACGCCGTTGTCCGACGCCAGCACACGGGTCTGTTCCAGACGCAACTGTTGTGTGCGCAGTATGGCGCGCTGGGCTTCCAGACGGGCGCGGGCGGCGTTTTCAAGGGTATCGGACTGGGTGACCTTCTGTTCGCTGATAAAACCCGCCACGCGTAATTCCCGGGATCGACGCGCATCAGCCACGGCCTCGGCCAGGTTCGCCTCTGCCTCCGCCAGTTTGGCCCTGGCTTCTTCCAGATCGGCCTGGACGCTTTCCGGTGCGAAGCTGGCAAGCAATTGTCCGCGCTTGACCACATCGCCCACGTTGACCCCCACTGCGGCCAGACGCAGCCCCCCCACTTCGGTGCCGATGCTGGCTTCCTGCCAGGCGGCGATATTGCCATTGGCGCTGACGTGAACCGGCAGGCTCGCGGCCTGGGGCATTACCGTGGTCACGGTCAGGGCGGGCTTGATGGAAGCGGCCGGCTTCCCGTTATCGGCCGCGCCAGCACCAATGGAAATGACCAGGGCAACGATGCAACCGAACAGGGAAAGCGCGGAGGGAAAAGAAGAAAAGTCTGACATGGCGTTCGAAGAAACTTCGCGGGCTGCTGGTTTGAGAT
>CAZEOR010000176.1:0-4815 GCA_964513695.1 uncultured Thiobacillus sp. | reverse complement strand
GCACAAGCCGATGAAAAAGAGGTGGGGATTATATTGCCAGCCCGCAGCCAGGAGCTGGCGATCGAGGGAAAACCTGCAACATCGGCCAAGCGCCTGGATCGCTCAAGCTTCCAGGAACACCTGCAACAATTCGTTCAAGAAACGCCGCCCGATCTCGCTGGGCCGCAGGTTGTGCAGATCCCGATCCAGCAGGCCGCGCCTTTGTGCCTGGGCCAGAGCCGGTTCCGCCACGGCGATGGAATACCCGGTACGAGCCTCGAACAGACGCGGATCGAAACCATCGGTCAAACGCAGGGCATTCATCATGAACTCGAACAGGCGGTCGGCCCGGGTCAGGTCGCGCCGCTCGGAAAGATGTTCCTCGCTTTCCGAGGCAAACGAGGACGCCATGTAGGCCTTGGGGTGTTTCACTCGGGCCTGGCGCTCGATGCGCTCTTGAAAGGTGAGCTTGCCGTGGGCACCTGCGCCGATACCCAGGTAATCGCCGAAGGTCCAGTAATTGAGGTTGTGGCGGCAACGATGACCGGAGCGGGAGAAAGCGGACGTCTCGTAATGCTGGTAGCCCGCCGCCCCCAGCACCTGTTCCGCCATGAACTGCATGTCGGCGGACACGTCGTCGTCCGGCAGCTCCGGTGGATTTGAGGCAAAGGGCGTGTTGGGTTCCAGGGTAAGGTGGTAAGCGGACAGATGCGGCGGGGCCAGGCTTACGGCGGTTTCCAGGTCGCGTTGAGCCTCATGCAGGGTCTGTCCCGGCAGGGCATACATCAGATCCAGGTTCACCTCCTCGAACAGGTCCAGGGCCGCTTCAGCCGCCGCCATGGCCTCCCTTTCATCATGGATACGGCCCAAAGCCTTCAGATGAGCCGGATTGAAGCTCTGAATACCCAGGGACAGCCGGTTCACGCCAGCATCCCGGTAACCGCGGAAACGAGCCATCTCGAAGGTGCCGGGATTGGCCTCCAGAGTGATTTCCGCGATGGGCGAAACCCGTAGCAGGGTCCGCGCGGTAACCAGCAGCCGGTCGATGGCCGCGGCTGTAAACAGGCTGGGTGTGCCGCCGCCGATGAAGATGCTGGAAACCTCCCGGCCCCAGACCTGGGGTACGGCCTGTTCCAGATCCCTGGTCAACGCGTTCAGATAATCCGTCTCGGGAATCCCGTCGCGCGCGGCGTGGGAGTTGAAATCGCAGTAGGGGCACTTGCGCACGCACCAGGGAATGTGGACATACAGGGCCAGGGGCGGCGGCGCATCCAGCCTGCCGTCCATGATGAGCGGCGTCCGGGCTTGCATCCTATAATCCGCCGGATCATTCACCGGGAGCCCCTCCATGGGCGAAGACGGACCGAAGCTGGATATCTCCACCTTTCTGCTTTCCTCCATTCATGACATGAAAAACTCCATGGGTGTGATGGCGGCCTACCTCCAGGATGCCCTGTCCTTGCATGGCGATATGGCTGAAAGGGACGCCACGGGCAATCCGGCCGAAACTGGCGAACTGGGTGGAACGGCACGGGAGAAAACAGCCCAGGCCCTCTACGAAGCGCAGCGGGTCACCGATCACCTGATCCAGCTCCTGGCGATCTACAAGATCGATCAGTCATTCTACCCGTTCGATCCCCAGGACCATGCCTTGACGGATCTCGCCCACGAAGCCATGGCGCGGGTTGCCGACCTGGCGGAACTGAATGGCATCGAACTGGACTGTGATTGTCCGGACGAACTCTATGGCTGGTTCGACCATGAACTTGTATTCGGCGTGGTGGTCCAGGCCCTGCACAACGCACTGCGTTACTCGAAGCGCCGCGTCAGTCTGGGCGTGCAGGCCCATGAATCCGGGGTGCGAATCCGGGTGGAGGACGACGGCCATGGCTACCCGGATTTCCTCCTGGCCCAGGGCAACGGCCTGGAACGGGGCATCAGTTTCGAAACCGGCAGCACCGGTCTGGGCTTGTACTTCGCCGGCGTGGTGGCCGGCATGCACAAAGGTGCCGGACGCATCGGACGCATCTCTTTGGAAAACGGCGGCAATCTGGGCGGCGGCCGTTTCGTACTGGATTTGCCCTGACCATGCAAAGCCTGCCCAGACCGGACCTTTCCGCCAACAGCTTCCTCATCATCGAGGACTACGAGGGTATGCGCGGCATCCTGCGCAACATCCTTACCCGTGCCGGCGCCACCCGCATCACATTCGCCGTCAACGGCCAGGCCGCCATCGCCCTGCTGGAACGGCACGCCTATGACGCTGTGCTGTGCGACCTGCACCTGGGCCAAGGCCTGAACGGACAACAACTCCTGGAAGAGGCCCGCCACCGACAACTGCTCCCGCCCCACGCCGTCTGGCTCATGGTCAGCGCGGAAAAGACCCCCGAAATGGTTACCGGCACCGTGGAATCCCGGCCGGACGACTACCTGATAAAACCCATCACGGAAACCCTGCTGTTCACCCGCCTGACCCGCCAGATGGCCCGGAAGCAGGCCCTGGCGCCCATCGAACAGGCCATGCGCGACCGGGAATACCTGAAGGCGCTCAACCTGACGGAAGCCCAACTCACCCGGGCCAACCCCCATGCCTGGGACCTCAAGCGCCTGAAAGCCGATCTCGCCCTCCATACCGGAAACCACAGCCATGCCCGCGATGTCTACCTGGAAGCCCTGAACCAGCGGGACCTGCCCTGGGCCCATCTGGGCCTGGCCAAGATCCATTTCCTCGAAGGCCATTACGACGATGCCAAGCGCGAGCTGGAACAGGTCACCAAGGGCAACCGGGCCTATCTGGAAGCCCATGACTGGCTGGCCCGCGCCCTGGACAAGCTGGGCGACCTGGACGGCGCCCAGGCGGTGCTGAGCCGCGCCCTCACCACCTCACCCCGGGCCCCGTTGCGGCAAGGGCAGCTGGGCGAAGTGGCTTACCGGCGCGGCGACATGAAAACCGCCGCCCAGGCCTTCCAGCGCAATGTGGAACTCGCCCGCCTGACCCCCCTGAAATCCCCTGAGCCCTATCTTTGGCTGTCCCGGACCAATCTGGCCCTGGGCAACAAGGACGACGCCCTGCGCGCGCTCTCGGAACTCTCCATCGACCTCCGGGAAGATGCCACTGCCCGCCTGCTGGCGCGGGCCATGGAGATTCCCGTCCGGTTCAATAGCGGCGAACGGGAACGGGCGGAAAAGCTCGCCGCCGAACTGGCCGACGACCTGAAAAACCAGGCCCACGAACTGCCGCCGGAAGCCCTGCTCGATCTTGCGTCTCCCCTCATGGCCCTGGGCGACAAGGCCACCGCCGAAGCGCTGCTCACCAGCCTGGTGGGCAACAACCACGAACACCCCGAATACCTGGAACGCGCCCAGGCCGTCTATTCCCAGGCCGGGCTTGGCGAGGAAGGCCGCGAACTGGTCACCCGCACCACCCGCGCCGCCGTGGACACCATGAACCACGGCGTGAAGCTGGCCCGGGAAGGCAAGCTGGACGACGCCATCACCCTCACCCGGGAAGCCCGGGAACGCATGCCCAACAATCCCCGGCTACTGCTCAACCACGCCTATCTGCTCATCGCCTGGATGGAAAAATACGGCCGCGACATCAGTGTCGCCCTGGAGGCCCGGGGCTGTATCGAAACCGCCCGCCGGCTGAAACCCAGCGAGAAACGGGCGGGGGAACTGATGACCAAGCTGGAGTTGGTGGGGAATGATTTTGGGGGGTAGCTGGACTTATCAAGTCCAACGCAGACTACGCCGCCCGCAGCTTCTCCACCAACGCCTGCAGGGCCTGGCCCCGGTGGCTGACGGCGTTCTTCTGGTCCTGGTCCAGCTCGGCGCCGGTCTTGCCGAACTGCGGCACCAGGAAATAGGGGTCGTAACCGAAGCCGCCATCACCCCGTGGTGTGTCGATGATCTCGCCGTACCAGGCGCCCTCGGCGATGATGGGCTGGGGATCGTCCGGGTAGCGCACGTAGACCATGACGCAGTAGTAGTGGGCCTTGCGGTTGGGTTGGCCTTGCAGGGATTCGATCAGTTTCTGGTTGTTGCGCTCGTCGGATTTGGGCTCGCCGGCGAAGCGGGCGGAGTAGACGCCGGGGGCGCCATTCAGCGCATCCACGCAGATGCCCGAGTCGTCCGCCAGAGCCGGCAGGCCGGTATGGGCAGAGGCGTGGCGGGCCTTGGCGATGCAGTTCTCGACGAAGGTGACGTGGGGCTCCGGGCATTCGGGCACGCCGAAGGCGCCCTGGGGCATGGCTTCGATGTCCAGGGGTTCCAGGATGCGGGATATCTCGCGCAGCTTGCCGGCATTGTTGGAGGCGATGACGATCTTCTTCATGGCGGTGTTTCTCAAGCGGCGATGGCCGTTTTCTGGGCGGCCATGAGTTCGCGGATGCCCTTGTCGGCCAGGTCCAGCAGGGCGTTGAGTTCGGCACGGGAGAAGGGGGCACCTTCGGCGGTGCCCTGCACTTCGATGAGGCCGCCGGCGCCCAGCATGACCACGTTCATGTCGGTGTCGCAGGCCACGTCCTCGGCGTAGTCCAGGTCCAGCACGGGGGCGCCGTTCCAGATGCCCACGGAGATGGCGGCCACTTGGTCGCGGATGACGCTGGCGGGGAGCTTGCCTTCCTTCACCAGCCATTCGATGGCGTCATGGACGGCGACCCAGGCGCCGGTGATGCTGGCGGTGCGGGTACCGCCGTCGGCCTGGAGCACGTCACAGTCCACGTGGATGGTACGTTCCCCCAGCTTGTCCAGGTCCACGGCGGCGCGTAGGGAGCGGCCGATGAGGCGCTGGATCTCCTGGGTGCGGCCGGACTGCTTGCCCCGCGCCGCTTCCCG
>CAZEOR010000175.1:0-6404 GCA_964513695.1 uncultured Thiobacillus sp. | reverse complement strand
CCTCGCAGACCAGCGGGCCGATGGTCAGGTTGGGCACGTAGTGGTTGTCCATCACATCGAAGTGGACGATGTCGGCGCCGGCGGCGAGGACGTTATCGACTTCCTCGCCCAGCTTGGCGAAGTTGGCGGAAAGGATGGAAGGAGCGATCTGGAAGTCGGCCATGGCGGTTTCCTGTTGGTTTAAGAGTGGGGTCGAAGATCAATTTGATATTTTACCTGCCGGTTGCGGTCCCGAACACTGCGAAGCACGGGCTGGACAGTCCAGGCCGATTCGTGTGCAATGCCCCTCCACCGCAGTTTTCGGCCGATTCAACCATGGCAGAAGTCAGGAAATACCACATCACAGTCAGTGCCAGGACGACGTACATTCCTGAGCAATCCGATGATTCCGCCAACCGCTACGTGTTTTCCTACACCATTACCATTGCCAACACCGGCCAGATTCCGGCCCAGCTGATTTCCCGCCATTGGCATATCACCGATGCCCACGACAAGGTGCAGGAAGTGCGCGGCCTGGGTGTGGTGGGCGAGCAACCCTTCCTGAAACCTGGCGAGAGTTTCGAGTACACCAGCGGTACCGCCATCGCCACACCGGTGGGGGCCATGAAGGGCAGCTACCAGATGGTGGCGGAGGACGGCACATCGTTCGAGGCCGAGATTCCCGAGTTCATCCTGGCAGTGCCCCGGGTTTTGCATTGAGTTTTTTCCTTTTCCAATAGCTCACGGGTTTCCTTCATATCCGCATGCATTTTTTTTCTGCCTTATTCTTGGCTGTATTGCTGGGCGGTTGTGGCAGCCTGCCATCCCGACCCGAGACACCCACCTCCCCCGTTCAACCTGTTAATCCGACGGTTACGCCAACCCCCACCACACCGGAAATCCCGCCCCCAGGCCCCGTCACTTCTCCCATAGCGCCGCCGATGACTCCGCTGGAACCGGCCAAGCCGGTTACCAGTGTCATGCCCTGGTTCAGAGCTGCGGCCTGGGAGCAGCTCCCAGGCTGGCGCGATGACGACCTGACTCTGGTCTGGCCGGCTTTTCTGCAATCCTGCAAGGGGTTGAAGGGCAATCCGGCCTGGACCGGCGTGTGTCAGACGGCCGGCCAGCTCTCCGCCCTGCCCGACGGTCCAAGCATCCGGTCGTTTTTCGAGCAGCAGTTCCAACCCTGGCAGATCAATCAGGCAGAAGGCGGCGTGGAGGGGCTGGTCACAGGCTA
This sequence comes from uncultured Thiobacillus sp., assembly GCA_964513695.1. Lineage (GTDB taxonomy): Bacteria > Pseudomonadota > Gammaproteobacteria > Burkholderiales > Thiobacillaceae > PFJX01. The sequence goes on along the minus strand of CAZEOR010000175.1, from coordinate 5,188 downwards.
TTACGAGCCGCTACTCCGGGGCAGCCGGTATTCATCGCCTAAGTACCGCTTCCCCATCTATGCCGCCCCTGAAGATCTGCTGGTGGTGGATCTCTCCGCGGTCTATCCGGAACTCAAGAACCTGCGTTTGCGCGGGCGTCTTCAGGGCAACAAGGTGGTGCCTTACTTCAGCCGCGCCGATATCGAGGCCGGCTCCGCCCCCGTGCGCGGCAAGGAGTTGGCTTGGGTGGACGACCCGGTGGATCTCTTCTTCCTACAGATCCAGGGTTCCGGCCGAGTCAAGTTGGAAAACGGCGAAGTGGTGCGGGTCGGTTACGCCGACCAGAACGGCCATCCCTACCGTTCTATTGGAAAATGGCTGGTGGAGAAGGGGGAACTGACACTGGACAAGGCTTCCATGCAGGGCATCAAGGACTGGGGCCGGAAGAATCCGGATCGTTTGCCGGAACTGCTCAACGCCAATCCCAGCTACGTGTTCTTCCGGGAATTACCTAACCACTTGTCCGGTCCCCTGGGCGCTCTGGGTGTGCCCTTGACCGCCGAACGCAGTATCGCCATCGATCCGCGCGGCATGCCTCTGGGCGCGCCAGTCTGGCTGGCAACCACCCGCCCCAATTCCAACGAAGTCATGAACCGGCTGATGGTGGCCCAGGACACGGGCGGTGCCATTCGAGGCAACGTTAGGGCGGATTTCTTCTGGGGTTTCGGCGACGAGGCCGGGCGCCAGGCGGGCGCCATGAAGCAGAAGGGCCGCATGTGGGCGCTGCTACCCAGGGATTTTCCCATCAGCACCACGCCGGTCGCCGCGAGTGCCGGTAATAGCGCGAATGGCAAAGGCGGGCTACAGTAAAAGCTGCTGCTCCCGGAGGTTGAATATGGAAGCCGTCTCTGCCACCGAACAAAGTCTTGCCAGTACCCCCCAGCAAGCCAACATCATTGCTTTGCGCACGGAAGCTCAGAGCCAGCGCGCAATTGCCGACTTATTGGCCAAGCAGGCAGAGCAACAGGCCCAGCAAGTCGTTGCCGCTGCGAACCCCCATGGCATCGGGCAGAACGTCGATACCTACGCCTGATCATTAAGGCCGGGCTTTGACCCGGTTCAGTCCTCCAGATTGAAATCCACTCGGATGTAAGCCTGGTAGCGCACCGGGCGGCCATCCTTCATGGCCGGCTGGAAGCGGGCTTTCCGGAAAGCCCCCAGGGCGGCTTCGTCAAACACGCCGGAAGGATTGGCTTCCACGACTTCCGCCGACTGTACCCGTCCCAGATCGTCGATCTTCAGCATCAATTTGAGTGTGCCTTCCAGGTTCCGTTTGCGCGCTTCCTCGGGGTAGGCGGGTTCAATCCGGCCCATCGCACGGGGTTGGGTGTCCACCTGCCTGGCCAGATACCAAGTGGTGTCGATGCCCAGAGGCAGGCTGGGTAGGGTGGAGGCGGAGGTCGGTGCGGCGCTGGGCGAAATTGTTCCGACCGACGGTTGACTAACGGGGGAGGGAGAATTGGCCGAAATGATCGCGGCCGGATTTTTCGCTTCGGTGACTGTGGCTGGGGACGCGGATGCGTGGAGTGTGGCGGGCGAGGGCTGGCTGCTGGCCAGCAAGGCCGGTTGCTGCGCTTCCTCGATCGGTGTCGGCGCTGTTTGGGTAGCGTCGGTCGGCGATGGTATCTCCGCCTCTGCCCCAGGCGCGGGGGTTTCCAGACGGGCGTTGATCACTATGGTCATGGGCTTGCCCGACCCCGGCGCGGGCTGGAGAAGGGCCAGCACGGCGAGATGCAGGCAAACCGAGAGCAACAGACCGCGCATGATCGGTTCCCGCATCAGGACCGTCCAATCCAGTTTGAGCAACTGCTTCATAGGCGCCAGTATAAAGGCCCCATGCCACTCCATTCTTGAGCGGCTATGCTTGCCGAATATCGTCGAGAGGAGATCAATCATGACGAAATATGCGGTTTTACTAGCCTTACTGGTGAGCCAGGCCCTCGCCGCTGGTGTGGAGATCCGATCCGTCACTCTGAAATCCGGGGATGTGGACGTCCCGACTGAAGTCGCGGTACCGGAAGGAAAAGGGCCATTTCCGCCGGTGTTGTTCATTCACGCCAAGCGCGGCTACGACGAGAACGAGCGTCGTCACATCACCGAACTGGCCCAGCAGGGGTTCCTGGTGGTGGCGCCGGAATGGCAGAGCGGCCGCATGATTGAGCGCTGGCCGGCCGAGCACAACCCGGCAACCGAAAAGGATGTTGAGGCCGGCCTGGATTACCTGATTAATCTGCCGGAAGCCTGCAAGCAGCCAGTGGGAATCGTCGCCCTGTCACGCGGACCCTACTACGCCATCCGTCTGGCCGCAAAGCGGGGTAAGGACATCGCCGCTATTGTCAGCTACTACGGCCACATGCAGAACCCCAACGCGCCGGAGCCGGATCAGTTGTTCCGGGTGGCGCCGGAAGTCATGCAGATCACCACCCCGATGCTTTACCTGATCGGCGAGGCGGATTTCGAACTGCGTCGCATCAACGGCGGCCGCGCGTTCTATGCCTTATGGGAGAGGGGGGTGCCGGTGGAATACCAAGTCTATCCCATGGCACGCCGCGCCTTTGATTTCCGCGCAGATCAGACCCCGGAGGAGAAGATCGCGACCCGCCACGCCCGCCAGCGGGCGGAAGCCTGGCTGAAATGGTGGATGAAGACGGGGGTGTGCAAGTAGTTCAGCCTGGTCCGGTTATCTGGCACCGCCGTTCGCCGCATTGAGCATGCCTTCCAGCCGGCCCGCATCCACATAGCCGGCGATGCGCTTGCCATTGGGGAAGATCATGGCGGGAGTGCCGTCGATGCGCAGCTTGTTGCCCAAAGCCAGATTTTCGTCCAGCGGGTTGTCGCAGTCGCCCTTGCCCTCGGGAATCTTGCCCTTCAACATCAGATCCAGCCAAGCCTGGGATTTATCCTTGCTGCACCAGACCAGTTTGGATTTGCGTGTCGCATCCGTATGCATGGGGAGCGGGTAGGCGAAAGTGTAGATGGTGACATTGTCCAGCTTGACGAATTCCTGTTCTGCTTTCTTGCAGAAGGGGCAATCCGGATCGGAGAACACCGCCAGCTTGCGTTTGCCATTGCCCCGCACCACCTTGATGGCGTTCTGCAGCGGCAGGATTTCCCACTTCACCTCGGTCAGCTTGTCCATGCGTTCCTTGGTCAGATTGCGACGGCTTTTTACATCCAGCAGGTCGCCGGCCATCAGGTATTCGCCCTTGTCGTCGGCGTAGACCACCATGGGGCCCTGGGGACCATCCAGGACGACTTCCATAATGCCCGGCAGGCCGGTTTTGGCGATGCTGTTGATCTTGGCGCCGGGGGCCAGGCCTTGCACCGCCTGACGGATATCGGCATCGCCCGCCAGGGCCGGCATCAGAGGGGTTGCCAGGGCGGCGGCCAGCGCGAGGGCGGCAATGGGGTGCTTCATGGTATGGCTCCGGTTGTGATTCAAGGTGTGATTCGAGGAGGGGTTACAGGATCGCGCGGTGGGTAAGGGCCTGGTTAACCGGGTCGAAGCTTCCGGCCAGATTCATGCCGCCATTGCGCAAGGTCCGGGTGAGGCTGTCATCGCGGGCAAAAAGTTTCTTCAGGCCGCCGGTGGTGAACTGCATGCTGGCCACGTCCTCCATGCGCCGGGCCGCGTAGCCGGTGAGCCGGCCGATCTCGCCGGGGTCGCCGCCGCCGGCCAGCGTTTCGGCAAGCAGGCGGGAATCGCGGAAACCCAGGTTGACGCCCTGGCCCGCCAGGGGGTGCACGGTATGGGCGGCGTCGCCCAGCAACACCAGGCCGGGACGGGCCCACTGATCGGCGCGGCGGCGGATCAGGGGAAAACCCGCGGCGGGCGTGACGCGGCGCAGCTCGCCCAGGCCGTGGCCGCCGGCCTCGGCGACTTTTTGTGCGAGTTCGCTGGCATCCAGGGCCTGCAACTCGGCGGCGTGGTCCGGCGGCGTCGACCAGACCATGGAGATGCGCTTGCCCGGCAGGGGCAGCCAGGCCAGCACGCCGTCCGGGCGGAACCATTGGAAGGCGGTGCCGCGATGGGGTTTTTCGGTTTCGAAGTTGGCCACCACGCCGGTGTGGCGGTAATCCTCGGACCGGATGCCCATTCCTGCCTGCTGACGCAGCCAGGAATGGGCGCCATCGGCCGCGACGAGAAGCCGGGCGCCCAGGGATTCGCCGCCGGCCAAATGCAGGGTGTGATGGCCGTCCGGACTCCAGGTCACGGCTTGCGCGCGGTCCGCCACGTCCTGCACGTTGGCAGAGGCTCGGAAGGCCCGCCACAGGCTGGCTTGCAGGCGGTTGTTCTCGGCGATCCAAGCCAGTTCCGCCAGGCCCGCATCGAGGGCGTCGAAGGTCAGCCGGCCGCCGGCGTCGCCGTGGATGCGCATCTGGTAGACCGCCTGGGCGCGCACAGTGTCGTCCCAGCCACCCAGGGACTTGATCCAGTCCACGTTGCCCGGGCTGTAGGCGTAGATGCGGCTGTCCCAGGCATCGACCGGCGCGCCGGGCGGATGGGGTTCCACCAGCGCGACGGAATGGGGGCCGTTGGCCAGGGCGCAGGCCAGAGCCGCGCCATTCAATCCGCCGCCCAGGATGACGATGTCGAAATCGGCCATGTTGTTCCTCACCAGGACTGGGCGCCGAACATCATCTTGCGCGCGAACAGGTTCTTCAGGGGCGGCGCCAGGTCCAGCACTGCCAAAGCGGCGCCGCGGGCGTGCTTCATCAGGAAATTGTCGTTGGAGAAGGACTCCACCAGGATGTCGGTCATCAGGCTGCCGCCCACCACGTCGAAGCGGCGGACCTGGTTGTATTGCCGGGCCATCCCGGCCTCGCCCAGGCGTTCGCGCGGTGTGTCGAGGATGATTTCCGCCAGCTTCCAGGCGTCCCGCACGCCCAGGTTGAAGCCCTGGCCGGCTACCGGATGCAGCACGTGGGCGGCGTTGCCGATGCGCAGGCAACGGGGCGAAGCGGAAGGCGCGGCGAGGGCCAGTTTGAGCGGGAACGCGGAGCGCGGGCCGGTGGCGACGAAGCGGCCCTGACGGTCGCCGAAGGCGGCCTGCAGCTGGGCCAGGAAATCTGCATCGGACAGGGCCAGGCGAGCGGCTACCTGATCGTTGGGCGTGGTCCAGACCAGGGCGTAGTCGTTCCCGAGCG
>CAZEOR010000174.1:0-6446 GCA_964513695.1 uncultured Thiobacillus sp. | reverse complement strand
GCAAGCAGGTGGGCGACATGGTGCGGCGTGATGAGACGCTCACCGATCTGGAAACGGACAAAGTCATTCTTGAGGTTGCGGCGCCTGCCTCCGGCATTTTGAAGGAAATTCTCATGCCAGCCGGCAGTGAAGTAAAAGCCGGCGATGTGCTGGCGGTGATCGACGCGGAAGCGGGAGCGCAAGCCGATTCGTCCGCGCCCAGCGTTCCCGCCAAGAAAGCTGAAGTGCCCATTGCCAAGGCCGAATCAGCGCCTGCGCCCCTTGCCGCAGCAGAACCGGCCCCGCCCAGCAAGCCGGAACCGGCAGTCAAACCTGAACCCGCCCCTGTTGCCCAGGCCAGCACAGCCCCACAAACACCCGCTGCACCCCGTCCGGCGCCATGCCCGCCGTGCCCGCCCTGCGACAAGCTTCTGGAGCGCAGTGAACGCCGGGTCACGATGAGCCGCCTGCGTCAGCGTATCGCCGAGCGCCTGAAGGAGGCCCAGAACACCGCTGCCATGTTGACCACCTTCAACGAGATCAACATGCAGCCGGTCATGGACCTGCGCGCCCGCTATCAGGATCGCTTCCTGAAGGAACACGGGGTCAAGCTGGGCTTCATGTCCTTCTTCACCAAGGCGGTCTGCCAGGCGCTCAAGGTTTTCCCCCTGGTCAACGCCAGCATCGAAGGACGCGATCTCGTCTACCACGACTACTACGACGTGGGCGTTGCGGTCAGTTCCGAGCGCGGCCTCGTGGTGCCCATCCTGCGTAATGCCGATCGGCTCTCTTTCTCGGAAATCGAAAAGCAGATCGCCGATTTCGGCCGTCGCGCCAACAGTCTGGAACTGACTCTGGAGGAAATGGAAGGCGGCACTTTCACCATCTCCAACGGCGGTGTGTTCGGCTCCCTGCTCTCCACCCCCATCCTCAATCCGCCCCAGTCCGGCGTCCTGGGTTTGCACAAGATCCAGGAGCGGCCCATCGCCGAAAACGGCCAGGTTGTGATTCGCCCCATGATGTACGTGGCGCTGAGCTACGACCATCGCATCGTCGATGGCCGTGAGGCGGTGAGTTTCCTGAAGGCGGTGAAGGACGCGCTGGAAGATCCGGCGCGCTTGCTGCTGGAGCTATAGACTCCACGGGCTGGGTGAACGCCCGGCCCGTTTCGCGGAACTCACATCCTGGGTGTGCCGTAGCAGAGATTGTTCACGTCGAAGGAAAGGCTCATCTGTTCGGCGTTGGGCAGGACGATGTACTTCACGCCGATGTATTCCAGGCTGCTTTTCCAGAACAGGGCAAACACCGCTTTCTCGCCGTTGCTGACTACGTGGGTGTTGGAATACACCCTGTTGGGCTGCCCGTACTGGGTGTTGTAGTTGTTGACGGTGATGATCAGGGACTTGAGGGAAGGGCGCACATCCTGCTCGAACCCTACCAGCTTGCCCTTGCAGAAGCGGAACTGGTAGCGCCGGGCGATGCTGGGGTCATTGTCGTAGGCCAGGATCACATCATCGGAAGGCTCCACCACCCGGTCAAAATTCCAGTTGGCGAGAAGCAATGATTTCACTTCGTTCTGGGCCATGCCGCTCTTGAACTCCGCGACTTCGAAGGCGGAAGCGGGTGTGGAGATCAGCAGGAGAGCGATGAGAGGGGCGAGAAATCGATCGAGCATGGGCATGGGTCAGGATTGGCGGACGCGGCATCTTACGATGGAAAGGGTGGCATCCAGAAGGCCGTTTCAGGTCTCTTCCTTGTCCGATTTCGGCAGACTGAACACCGGCAGGGTGAGATCCCAGATGATGGCGGCCAGACGCAGGCAGGCAATGGTCAGCATGCCCAGCACGGCCGCCACGGTGCGATCCATCGGGGTTTCCAGCAGCAGATAGGCCACCACGCCGGCGATGGAAGCGGAGGCGTACATGCGGCCCCGGCGCAGGATGAGGGGAATCTCGGCGCACAGCACATCACGCAATAATCCGCCCGCCACGCCGGTGGAGGCCCCCATGATCACCACAACGATGCCGGTATGGCCCAGGTTTTCCGCGATCTGGGCGCCACTGATGGAAAACAGGGCCAGGCCCAGGGCATCCGCATAAAGAATCAATCGGTCGGGCGGATGGCGGGATCGGGCATAGAGCACGGTCAGCAACGCGGCGATCACGCTGGCATGAAGGTAGGCGGGATCGGCAATCCAGAACACCGTGCGATCCAGGAGCAGATCCCGCAGCGTACCGCCGCCCACCGCCGTGACAGTGGCGATCACTACCACACCGATCAAGTCCAGACTGCGGCGTCCGGCCGCCAGCGCGCCACTGATGGCGAAAACCGCCACCCCCAGCAACTCTACGGTGTGAAGAATTAGGGGGATGCCATGGGTGGCGGTGGCCAGGATCAGCTCCGGAAGCGGGAGACCGTGTTGAACAAGGCATCCGCCAGGTTGTTCAATTCCTGCACGGTGCGGTCCGATTCCGCGATGGCATGTTCAGTCTGCACGGCGAAATCGGCGACCCGGTTCAGGTTCTGGGCGATGCTGCCGCTGGCCTGGGATTGTTCCTTCACCGAGGCGGTAATCTCGTCCACACCCTGGCGGGCGCCGACAACGGCCGTATGTGCCTGCTCGACGATGCTGGAAACCTCGCTGCTGCGCCGCGTACTTTCCTCAAGTGCGGCTTCGCCCTTGCGAATCGTGGATTCCACATGGCTTGAGCGGGATTCCAGTTCGGCGGTGACCCGGTTGATCTCATTGGCGTACTCGGCGGTCTTTTCCGCCAGTTTGCGCACTTCATCCGCCACCACGGCAAAGCCCCGGCCTTGTTCTCCGGCCCGGGCCGCCTCGATGGCGGCATTGAGGGCCAGCAGGTTGATCTGTTCGGCAATGTCCTTCACATGCTGGGTCGCGCCGATGATGCTCTGGGTGCTTTCCAGGAACTGCCCCACGGAGCCGGCCATCTCGTGGACCGCCTGCTGGACGCCGGACATGGCGCCGCCCAGTTGGCTCATCATGTTGAGACCCCGGTCGGAATAATCTGCGCTCTTTTCGGATATTTCCTTCACCCGCTCGGCGCCATCGGCTACCGAGGCGATGCTGCTGGTCATCTCGTCCACGGCGGCGGCGGTGGAGGTGAGCGCGCCGGTCTGTTCCGTGCTGACCGAGCGCAGGCTGGAAGATGCCCTGGCCAGATTGACGGAAAGATCATGCAACTGGTTGGCGTTGTTCTTGATGCCGCTCACCATGGTCTGGATGTGCTCGACGAACTGGTTGAATGCAGTGGATACCCGGCACAACTCGTTGTTGCCTTGAACGTTGAGCCGTGCGGTCAAGTCCCCTTCGCCCTGGGCCAGGGCTTCCAGGGATGAGCCCAGCAGGTTGATCTGGCCGAGGATGTTGGCGACGATGGCCGAGGCGATGCCCAGGCCGGCAAAAACTGCCAGGGCGCTCAGGGCGAGCGTGATTTGCTGGGCTCGGGAAGTGCTGGCCTGCATTTCCTTTTCCCGCGCTTCGATGGATTCCTTCTGAGCTTTGATCCGCTCCTGAAGCAGTTGCTTGATCTCGCGCCAGACCGGGGTTTCGTCCTTGTTGAGCTGGGTTTTGGCTTCATCGATCCGGCTGTTCTTGACGTGATCCTGAATGGAGGCCTGGAGCGTCTTCTGTTTGTCCCGCAGTTGCGCCACCTTGCCGAGCAGGCCGGCCTGGGCGGTGTCGGATTTCACCAGTTCACCGGTGTTCGCCAGCAGGGTATCCATATCCTTGCCGGCTTTCTCGAAGTTCGAATAGGCCTTGGGATTGGCCGGATCGAGAATGATATTGCGCAACGCCTGGCCCATTTGCAGGCCATCGGCGTATAGCTCGGTGTAGTTGAGCAGCAGGCGCTGATCCTGGGCGATGAAACCGGTGAATTCCGTCTTGGCCCGGTTGAGGGCCTGGTAGGAAACCAGGGCGGAAATCAGGAACAGGGAAAAGACGGCGGCCAGCAGGAATATCAGTTGGGAACGTACCTTGAACTGACGCAGGTTGAGCATTGATGTCTCCATTCCATTTATGAGTGGGCGTCGTAGTGACTTTGTACCCCTCATGTTATCGGCCAGAAAATCGAACTCTGCACAAAATTTCAGATTCCCCGCCCGAATCCTCCCCCGCCCGGGGTTTCGAGGATCAAGGCATCGCCTATCCCCAGACAGAACTCGGCCATCCCATGTAGGGATTCGATTTGACCGTCGGCTCGTTCTATCCATTGTCTGCCGGACAGGCCGGGATCGCCGCCCTCCAGGCCGAAGGAGGCCACTTGCCGGCGCAGGGCGAGCAGGTTCCCGCGTACGGGGGCCAGAAACCGGATGCGCCGCGTCACGCCATCGCCGCCGGGAAAAGCCCCCTTGCCACCCGAGCCGCATCGGATCGCGAAGCGTTCCACGCGAACCGGGAAATTGCATTCCAGGATTTCCACGTCCGTCAGCCTGGAATTGGTCATGTGGCTATGCACCGCCGAAGCTCCGGCGAAGCCGGGCCCGGCCCCCGCACCGCCGCAAATCGTCTCGTAATACTGGTGACGGTCATCGCCGAAGCTGAAGTTGTTCATGGTGCCCTGGCTGGCGGCCAGGCAGCCCAGGGCGCCGTAGAGGGCATCGACGATGTTCTGGGAGGTTTCCACGTTGCCGGCCACCACGGCGGCGGGATAGGCCGGGTTGAGCAGGCTTCCCGGCGGCAGGTGGATGTCCAGGGGACGCAGCACGCCGGCATTGAGGGGAATGTCTTCCATCGGATTTATGTCGCTTTGCGACGCTTGAAGCTCTCCTCGCCCTCCGTGAGAGGGGCAGGGGGAGAGGGAAGCAGCCGTGGCACGGCTGCTGATCAGAGTGCGGAAAACGTACAGCACGGCGGAATGGGCGATGCTGGCCGGCGCGTTGAGGTTGCCCGTGCTTTGGGCGCTGGTTCCGGCGAAATCGATATGGGCGCGGCCGGCGGCGTGATCGATGCGGATCGCCACGCGAATACGCGAGCCCTCGTCCAGATCGAGTTCGAACGCCCCATCCCGCAGCCGTCCCAATAGGCGTTTCACCGCCGCTTCGGCGTTGTCCTGGACGAAGCCCATGTAGGCCAGCACCGCGGGCGCCCCCGTTTCCTCCTCCAGTTGGCGCAACAAGCGCTGCCCCAGGGAAGTGGCGGCGATCTGGGCCTGCAAGTCGGCGATGTTCTGGTCCGGATTGCGGGCGGGATGGGCATTGCCGGCCAGCCAGCCGCGGACTTCGTCTTCCAGGAAATGTTCGTCGCGGACGATCAGCAGGCCGTCGGAACGACAGCCTTCCTCGTCGATATGCCGACTGCCGGCGGGCATGGAGCCGGGGCTGATGCCGCCCACGTCGGCATGGTGGGCGCGCGCGGCGACGACATGGCGCAGGGTTTTTCCGCCGGGGTCGAAGTGGGGAGACACCACGGTGATATCGGGCAGATGGGTGCCGCCGGCGTAGGGGGAATTGATGAGATAGACATCGCCGGGACGCATGCCGGATTTATCCCCGGAAGGCGGCGGGGGAAAACGGCGCAGGATGGCGCGCACCGAATCCCCCATGCTGCCAAGGTGCACCGGAATGTGGGGTGCGTTGGCGATGAGATTGCCCTCGGCGTCGAACAGGGCGCAGGAAAAGTCCAGGCGTTCCCGGATGTTCACCGAGCGGGCGGTATTCTGCAGGGCGCGCCCCATGTCCTCGGCGATGCTCATGAAACGCCGGTTGAACAGGCTCAGCCAGGTTGGGTCGACCCAGGCCGGATCGGGCCGTGGGCTGAGCAGATGGCCGGCGCTCAGCAGCAAATCCCCCCTCGGCGTGAGTTCGGCCCGCCAGCCGGGCTCCAGCACCAGGGTGGAACCGGCCTCGACGATGAGCGCCGGTCCTGGGACGGTTTGCCCCACGGCCAGGGCCTCGCGCCGGAACAGCGGCAGATCCCTCCAATCGCCCGCCATGAAGACCTTTCGCTGTGCGAAGGGGGCGGCTGGTGTGGCGGAAAAAGCGGCGAAAACGTCCGGCTCGCCGCCGCCTGCCACAGTTTCCAATTCCAGGGCGGCGCAAACCAGGGGACGGCCGGGATCGGCGAAGCCGAAGCGGACCCGGTGCCGTTCATGGAAGGCCGCCGCCATGGCGGCGGCATCGGCAAGGGGAACGGCGAGGGTGGTGTCCGAGCCCTTGTAGCGCAGAAGGGCCCGGCGTTCTCCCTGCCCCGTCAACTCATTCCCGGTGAGCGAGGCCAGTTCACACTCCACCGCCACCTGCCTGACGGTCCGCCGTTCCGCCAAGCCAATCCCATAAGCCGACAGCACCGAGGCATAGGGCGAGATCAGCACCTTGCCGATGCCGAGATCGAGGGGCGCGTAGATCTCGTCGTAGTCGAACTCCATCAGCACGTCGCTGCCGGCGACGCCGACATGCGCGGCGCCGAAGGCCACGTAGGTCGCCACGTCGAAGGCGCGGGTGCG
>CAZEOR010000173.1:0-6446 GCA_964513695.1 uncultured Thiobacillus sp. | reverse complement strand
AGTGGCGCCGCCCAGGGTGACGTGGTTGCCGCCGCCGGTGCCGGTATGGCGCCCGTCCAGCATGAATTTCTCGGTGGTGAGACGGGCCAGGCGGGCTTCCTCATAGAGGTCGCGGGTGTTGGCCACCAGTTCGTCCCAGGCCGTGGCCGGGTGGATGTTGACCTCGATGACGCCCGGGTCCGGCGTCACCATGAGGCGCTGGATGCGGTAGTCCCGGGGCGGCTCGTAGCCTTCCAGGATGACCGGGGTTTGCAGCTGGGCGGCCACGTCCTCGATGGCGGTGGTGAGGGCCAGGTAGTGTTCCAGTGTGGTCAGGGGCGGCATGAAGATGCGCAGCACCCCCCCGCGCGCTTCCACGCACAGGGCGGTGTGGGGCACTTCGACCATGCCCTCCCCCTTGGCGATGAAGGCGGCATCGGCCAGGCCCTGGGGCTGGATTTCCGGATGGGGGGGCTGGGCGGGTTCGAAGGTGGAAAACCGCCGCGCCACCTCGCCGAAGTCGCTCGGCAGTTCCTCCCGGGGCGCGAACATGTCCAGGGGCCAGGGCATCTCCCGCTTGTCCTCGGCCACCCAGGGCAGGCTGGCCAGGGGCAAACGCAGGCCCAGGGGCGAATCCCCCGGCGTCAGGTAGAGGTGGCCGCGGCGGAATTCCCAGGGGCCCGTCTTCCAGGCCCCATCGCGCCAGTCCCAGGCGATGGGAAGCACGTAGCCCACGGGTTCGTCCAGGCCGCGCGAGAGCTTTTCGGCCAGGCTGCGCCGTTCCAGGGCGTCCTTGAGGTTGACGCGCTGGGGGTCCAGGTTGGCGGGGATTTGGGCTTCCTTGAGCAGATAGACCAGGGCGTCCTCGAAACCGGGCTGGATGGCGGAGGCGGGCAGGTCCAGGCGCCGGGCCAGGGCCTGGATGAAGGTATCGGCGTCGGCCGTGGTGTGGCCGTAGTTCTTGCCCTCGTCGGCCAGCAGGTCCGGGGTTTTCCACAGGGGCACGCCGTCGGGCCGCCAGTAGAGGCCCAGGGCCCAGCGCGGCAGGGGTTCACCGGGATACCACTTGCCCTGGCCGGAAAAGCGCAGGCCGCTGGCGGCGAAGCGCTCGCCCAGGCGTTTCCACAAATCCTGGGCGCGGGCCAGCTTGCCCACGTTCACGCCCTTGTCCTTGCCGGCCGGGCTGTCCAGGGCGGCGCTGTTCCATTGGGGCGACTCCATGTCGTCGATGGAGATGAAGGTGGGTTCGCCACCCATGGTCAGGCGCACGTCCATGTCCTGGAGTTTCGCGTCCACCGAACGGCCCAGGGCGTCGATGGCGGACCACTGGTCTTCCCGGTAGGGTTTGGTGACGCGCGGATCCTCGTGGATGCGGGTGACGGTGTTCTCGAAGCTGAACGTCACCTCGCACTTGTCGGTGGCGCCGGTGACCGGCGCGGCGCTGACCGGGTCCGGGGTGCAGGCCAGGGGGATGTGGCCCTCGCCGGCAAACAGGCCGGAGGTGGGGTCGAGGCCGATCCAGCCGGCGCCGGGCACGAACACCTCGGCCCAGGCATGAAGATCGGTGAAGTCCGCTTCCGGGCCTGAAGGCCCGTCGAGGGATTTCTGGTCGGCGGTGAGCTGGACCAGATAGCCAGACACGAAACGGGCGGCGAAGCCCAGGTGGCGCAGGATGTTCACCAGCAGCCAGGCGCTGTCGCGGCAGGAGCCGGTGGCCCTGGCCAGGGTTTCCTCGCAGGTCTGGATACCGACCTCCAGGCGCACGGTGTATTTCAGGTCGCCCCAGAGCCGCTGGTTGAGTGCCACCAGGAACGGCACCATGGCGGTCTTGCTCCGGTCCACGCCTTCCAGCCACTTCATGAGCAGGGGGCCGGATTCGGACAGTTCCCGATAGGGGATCAGCTCCTTCGCCGACTGGCCGTCGTACTCGAAGGGATAGTGCTCGGCGGATTCTTCCAGGAAGAAATCGAAGGGGTTGATCACCGTCATCTCGGCGATCACTTCCACTTCGATGTCGAAGCGGGTGGTCTTTTCCGGGAACACCAGCCGGGCCATGAAGTTGCCGAAGGGGTCCTGCTGCCAGTTGATGAAATGCTTGGCCGGCGTGACGCGCAGGGAGTAGCCCAGGATGGGCGTGCGGCTGTGCACGGCCGGACGCAGCCGCAGGATATGGGGGCCCATGTTCACGGGCCGGTCGTATTTATAGTGGGTCTTGTGGCGCAGGGCGACGCGGATGGTCATGGGAGGGCTCGAGGAAGGATGTGCCTGAAAGCAGCAAGATTCGGGCCGGATAGGGCAAGGAAAATAAAAACGCCACGCGAACGTGGCGGGAAGAGAGGATATCCGTCAGTTGTCGTTATGGGGGAACCGGCGTGCATGCCGGTTCTCATGAGCAAGAGAGATGCCATATGGAAATTGCCACCCCGCATTTCATGAATGACCAGGCCGGCCCCTGCATCGCAAACTGATCATCGGAAAACACAACTCGGGGAAAATTGCCGTGCCGCACCACAGCAGTGCGGCAAGCCTCATGGCAGGGCGCTGGGGCAATCAGTCACCCTGATATATGCAGCCGGAAGTCGATGTTTCCATGACCACGACCTTGCTCAGTCCCTGTAGGCCTGGCTTCAAGCGGTCCCAGAGCCATCTGGCCAAATGTTCGCTGGTTGGGTTTTCCAGCCCGGCGACATCATTCAGGCAGCGATGGTCCAAGGCTGAATGGACAGGCTGCCACGCCCGCTGGATGTCGGCAAAATCGATGACCCAACCCAGGATCGGGTCCAGGGGGCCGGACACATGCACCTCCACTTGGAAGGAATGGCCATGCAGGCGGGAACAGGGGTGCTCGACGGGAAGGTTTGGCAGCCTGCGTGCGGCTTCGAGGGAAAACCGGTTGAAGATATCCATGGCGGCGGGAGCGCAGGGAAACGCGAATTTGAAAGCCCGAATTCTCACTCAATCGCGATATTTCAGCTTGGCTCAAGCTCGCCTCCAAACAGCCGATATATATTTTGCGCATCGACTGTCTCCGGGAGAGGAGCAATGTCCAACACGCCGGCCAATATGCAAGGACTGTCCAGTGCCCATGTTCTGGTGGTGGAGGACGATCCCATACTGCGCCTCCAGATGCAGCGCATGGTGGGCAAACTGGTCGCGGAAGTAAAAACCGCCGACAACGGCGCGGAAGGTCTGCGCCTTTGGCACAGTTGGCGTCCAGATCTGGTGCTCACCGATATCCTGATGCCGGTAATGGACGGGCTGGAGATGAGCAGGGCCATCAAGGAAGCGGATGCAGACGCCCAGATCGTGGTGGTGACCTCATCTTCCGAATCCGATCATCTACGCCAAGCCTTGGACATCGGGATTGATCGCTATGTCCTCAAACCTGTGGATGAAATGCTCCTTGGCGACGCCCTTGTCAAATCCTTGCGCGATGCCCATCGTATCCAGGAACTACGCCTCTCCAGATTGGTGTTCGAGGCGGCGGGGGAAGGTATGGTGGTTACCGATGCCCAGGGCGTTATCCTCGTCGTGAACCCCGCCTTCTGCGAAATCTCGGGCTATCGGGAGGATGAGGTTCTAGGCAAGACAACAGCCTTACTGAATTCGGGCAAACAGGACGCCGAGTTTTATCGCGGCATGTGGGATAGCCTGCGCGCCGTGGGCCGCTGGTCCGGTGAGATCATCAACCGGCGCAAGAACGGCGAGCTCTATCCGGAATGGCTCTCCATCGTCGCGGTAGAGGATCCGGCACAACGGACTACCCGTTACGTTGGGCTGTTTTCCGACATCACCGAACGCAAACGAGAGGAAGACCGCATCCGCCGCCTGGCCCATTACGATGTCCTGACCGGCCTGCCCAATCGCATCCTGTTCGCGGACCACCTCAAGCGGGCCGTGGCCCGGATGGGCCGCAGCGGTGGAAGACTGGCCGTGCTTTACCTGGATCTGGACCGCTTCAAACCAGTCAACGATTTATATGGCCACGAAACCGGCGACAGGGTTCTTGCCGAGGCCGCGAAACGCATGATGATCTGCATGCGTTCCGGCGATACCGTCAGCCGGCGTGGTGGCGACGAATTCGTGGCCCTACTGGAGGCCGAGGACGCAAAGAATTCCGCTGCGATGGTCAGCCGCAAGCTCATCCAGTCGGTCTCACAACCCTACGAAATCAACGGCCAGCATCTCATCATCGGCGCCAGCATCGGCGTAGCCATATATCCGGATGATGGCGATAGCGCCGATGCGCTCCTGGCTGCCGCGGATACCGCCCTTTACTCCGCCAAGGAAGAAGGACGTGGCGACTTCCGTTTCTTCCGCTTGGAGGATCAGCGCGACACCCATGCGCGCCTGTCGCTGGAAGAGGCATTGCGGCGGGGGGTGAAGGAGAACCGATTCGAACTGCGCTACCTGCCGGAGTTCTCTCTGCAAAGCGGCCAGCTGGAACGGGTGGAGACACTGCTTCGATTCCACCATCCCAGCGAAGGCCTGCTGGAACCCGGACGTTTTCTCGAACTCGCTGAACGGCTCGGTCTCATGCCGGCGCTGGGCATGCAATCCCTGACCGAAGCCGCGCGTGTCGTCGGCGCCCTTGGCCAGAAAAATCTCGGCCTGTCCATGGATGTATCCGCCCTGCAGCTGGCCCATTTGGCCAATGAAGGAGAGATTGAAGAGATATTGCGGAAAAACGGCTTGGCGCCCGGCGCGCTGACCTTCGAGTTTCCCGAGGGCGCGGTAACCGACAACGAAGCCGGCTTGAGAAACCTTCTAGGTTTGGCCCATGCGGGATTCCAGATTGCCCTCGACGATTTCGGCGCCGGATTCTGTTCCTTCAGTCTGCTTCAGCAATTGCCGCTATCCGCCATCAAGATCGATCTGTTTTTCGTCGAGGAGATCGAGACCAACACCCAGAGCCGGGAACTGGTAGCCGCATTGCTCGCTTTCGCCCGCAGGTTGGGCATACGCACGGTGGCGGAAGGTGTCAACAGTCCCGCCCAATTGGCGTTTCTGCGAGAGAGCGGCTGCGATTCGGTTCAGGGCTTCCTGTTCGGCGAACCGTTATCTGCCGACGAACTGGCACCCTACATGCAAGCGCGTTCCTGGCTTTCACAGTTCTGAACCCACCATGAAAAAAGCCGGGCGCGCAAGCCCGGCTTTTTTCATGGCAAAAACCGCGAATCAGGACTTGCGGCTGCCTTCCACCATTTTCTCGATAATGGGGCCCAGGATCACTTCCATGGCGAAGCCCATCTTGCCGCCGGGCACCACCAGGTTGTTGGGCCGGGACATGAAAGAGCCGGGGATCATGGACAGGAAGTAGGGGAAGTCCACGCCCTTGGGATTGCGGAAGCGCACCACCACCAGGGACTCGTCCGGGGTCGGGATGTCGCGGGCGATGAAGGGGTTGGAGGTGTCCACCAGGGGCACGCGCTGGAAGTTGATGTCGGTGCGGGAGAACTGGGGCGTCACGTAGTTCACGTAATCCGGCATGCGGCGCAGGATGGTGTCGACGATGGCTTCGGCGGAATAGCCCCGCTCGGCGGCGTCGCGGTGGATCTTCTGGATCCACTCCAGGTTCACCACGGGCACCACCCCCACGGCCAGGTCCACGTGCTTGGCCATGTCCACCTTGTCGGTCACCACCAGGCCGTGCAGGCCCTCGTAGAACAGGATGTCGGTATTGGCGGGCATGTCCTCCCAGGGAGTGAACTCGCCCGGCTTCAGGGCGGTGCCGAGGCGGGCATTCAGGGCGGCGGCTTCTTCATCGCTGTGGATGTAGTAGCGCTTCTTGCCGGCGCCGGTCTCACCGTAGGTCTTGAACATGTTGGCCAGGCCTTCGAAGTCGTTGGCCTCGGGGCCGAAGTGGCTGAAGGAGTGGTTGCCGGCGGCCTCGGCCTTCTTCATGGCCTCCTTGAACTCGACCCGGCCCAGGCTGTGCATGCTGTCGCCCTCGATGACGGCGGCGGAGAGCTTCTCGCGGGTGAAGATGTGTTCGAACGCGCGTTTGACGGTGGTGGTGCCGGCGCCGGACGAGCCGGTGACGACCACGACGGGATGCTTCTTGGACATGGAAATTCCCCCTAAAAAACCACAAAAAAGAACAAAGCGAAACGTGAAATGTGCGATTGCAGCAAAATCGGACATGCGGCACAGCTCACGTTTCACTTCGGCGAAACGGTCGTTGAGTATAAACGCCACCCCCCGGCCTGTCACCCGAGCGGCGGGTATAATCCGCCCTTCTTTCAAGCACATCCGAGAAGTCAGAGCACGACATGGACGCCCCGATGGAACCCCACTACCGCCCGGAAATCATCGAACCGGAAGCACAACAACACTGGGAAGAGAAACAGATCTTCCGCGCCAGCGAAGATTCGACCAAACCCAAGTACTACTGTCTGTCGATGTTTCCGTATCCCTCGGGCAAACTGCACATGGGCCATGTGCGCAACTACACCATCGGCGATGTG
>CAZEOR010000172.1:0-6466 GCA_964513695.1 uncultured Thiobacillus sp. | reverse complement strand
CGGCCCCATCACACTGGAACTCGATGCCAAAGCCGCACCCGACTCTGTCGCCAATTTCCTGCAGTACGCCAAGGACGGCCACTATGACGGCACGATCTTCCACCGCGTCATTGATGGTTTCATGATCCAGGGTGGCGGCTTCACAGCGAATATGGAGCAGAAACCCACCCGCGCGCCCGTACAGAACGAAGCCCACAACGGTTTGAAGAACAGCGCATACACCGTCGCCATGGCTCGCACGCCGAATCCTCATTCCGCCACCAGCCAGTTCTTCATCAACGTGGCTGACAACGCCTTCCTGGACTACCGGGAACCCAGCGCCCAAGGCTACGGGTATTGCGTATTCGGCAAGGTCACCGAAGGCAAGGACGTCGTTGACCGCATTCGCAAAGTCCGCACCGGTATGCGCGCCGGCCATCAGGATGTCCCTGCTGAGGATGTGATCATCGAACGCGCCGAGATTATCGAGTAATGGGGCGGGTGGCGCTTCCTGCGTCGCCCGCTTTCGCGCCGAGCCAAAGCGCATGCAGTCCGCTCCCATTCTGTTCATCTCCGACCTGCATCTGACGCAGGATCGCCCCCTTCCAGCCACCCTGTTTCACGAATTCATGGCCGAAGTCGCGCCACAGGCTGGCGCCCTTTACATCCTCGGTGATTTTTTCGAAACCTGGGTAGGCGATGACGAGTTATCGGTCGAGTTCAATGCCAGAGTCGTACGCGATCTAAGTGAGCTTTCCCGGAGCGGAATTCCAATCTTTTTCCTCCCTGGCAACCGGGATTTCCTTGTTGGCGAGGATTTTGCCCACACCGCCGGATTGACGCTACTGACCGACCCAGTTCGCATCAATCTTTTCGGAACACCCACCCTACTCAGCCATGGCGACATCTTTTGCACCGACGACGCGGCTTACCAGACTTTCCGCAATCAAGTCCGCGATCGTATTTGGCAAGCCGAATTCCTCGCCAAATCATGGGATGAACGACGTTCTCTGGCCCGAGCCTTACGCGAGCGTAGCGAACTGGCCAAAGCCGACAAAAAACCGGAAATCATGGACGTAAACACCGAGGCTCTAGACAAATCGGTTCGTGAACAGGATATTCGACGCATCATCCATGGACATACCCATCGCCCCGCCCGGCATGAATTCAAAGTGAATGGCAAAACTGTGGAACGCTGGGTGCTGCCCGACTGGTTTGAATCCGGCGGCTATTTGCGCTGCGACGATGCTGGCTGCCGGCTGGCTGCCTTTCCCGGACGTTCGCCAATCATGAATCGGTTGTAGTCCCCAGGAAGTTCAAATAATTCCGGCTTGGCTTCCCGAAACTGGTGGCTCTGATAGACCCGGCTACGGCCATCCCAGTAACGGGCCGCAAGCGGCAAGCCCTGTCGGTATTCGATTCCCGCCTCCTTGATATCGACAGCCAGCACGCAAGGATGCCGAAGATCCTCGGGAGTCGAAGCCCAACTGGATACATGGTTGCCAGCCAAGGCTCTGCGAAAATCCCCCAACAGGCGCGCCTCCTCCTTCATCATCGGCGCAGTTTTGAATTCCACACACAACTGGTCGTTCACGCGAACCTGAGTCAGTGAATTTGCGCCACTCTTGAAATTCTCTTGTGTCAGCCTCCATGATTTCGGCCATGAGTACTTAACAGGTGAATCGATAATTCCCACCATACGGCGCTCTGCGCGGGCCACATGCCAAGAGATATCAGCGCGCCGATCATAGAGGATGAAATCTTCATCATCCTTGCCGTAATCCAAGCGAAGTCGATTGCCGAAAATCAGGATACGGTTGATGTAGGCCGTTTGGCCCGGCTCATTTTCCTCATAGCGGATCTCGGTCATGGTCGCCATTTCCGTCCCGAGAACTTCGCATGAGCAGAGCACGCCAAGCATGATTGAAATAAACCTGACGCCTCGGCCCAGTGCACATTTACTAGCGGCGACAAAAGAAAAAGCCCCTCGACGAGGGGCTGTAATGCGATCGATCAACGTCACTTGTTGTCGGGAGCGCCGCCAGCAACCACGGTGAGCGTATCCCGGATGATGCCAGGCGCCTCGACAATCCGCATGAACGTTCCCATGCCCACGTTGGGCCAGCCCAACGCAATACGGAACCGCGCAAACAAGTGGCTGGCCTTGTTGTTGACGACATAAATTTCGTAAGGCAACGCAGCGATGTTGTCTGCCCCGGTATTTTTGACCCACCACCCCTCACCTTCCTTGGGATCGTTGAGTGCTACCCCAAACACCGCCAGCTTCTTGTCCGGCTGGATGATTTCATAGACTTTTGCTGTCTTGCCGACGCCCCGCGCCAGATTATCCTGGATAGTCTTGACCGCATCCTCGAAGGCCAGATGCTCCATGAGCACATTCTTGTCAGACTCGAAACCTTCCATGCCGAACATGTATTGGTAATCGGCCAAGTCCTTGCGATCCACCTCTCCGCCGAAGGGCTTGCCCGCCCCCAAGGCCTTGGCGAGCTTGCCTTGGGCTACTTTCACCGCTTTCTCGGCCAAGGGGTATTGCTTGCGAAAATAGGCACGCAACCAATATTCCAGGTTTTCGTAAGACACGCTGCCATCGCCTTTGACACCAATGCGAATCGGACTGCCAACGATACTGGCACCGCCCAGGTTCCGTACAGCATTGATCAAGCCGGACTCTGTCACCACGATCACTCCATACCCGGGCAATCCAGATGGCGCGTACTTGCCAACCACATTGAATCCCGCCTTGGTGAGTTTGGCTTCCACCTGAGCGATCACAGCCTGAACCTCTCCAGCCTGCACCTTGTCGCCGGAAAAGTATGGAGACACAGCCCAACTCAGTGGAGCAAAACAGAATAAGAACAGGGTGAGCAAGAATTTCCGCATATTGCAC
The DNA here is from genome assembly GCA_964513695.1 of uncultured Thiobacillus sp. Classification (GTDB taxonomy): domain Bacteria; phylum Pseudomonadota; class Gammaproteobacteria; order Burkholderiales; family Thiobacillaceae; genus PFJX01. Next base: position 3,579 of record CAZEOR010000172.1, on the reverse strand, counting down.
TCCAATCAACGACCTGAACGAAATCAACAAAAAGGCCGGCAGACTCACGTCTGCCGGCCTATGGATTTTATGCCTTTATGATCAGAAACGGGTGCTGTACATAAACTGCCAGCTCAGTTGGCTGTGTTCGATGATCATACCTGCAGCGGCGCCCGTATTGGTCTGACTGACTTTGGGCGCATAGGACATGGTGAAATTGATGTCAGACGCCTTGCTGAAGGCATACCCCAAGCCTAGTGTGTAATGATTTTCCTCAATGGCAGGGAAGAGGTAGTGAACTGTTGTGGAAGGAATCGGGTTATCGGAGATGTTGGCGCCAGCACGGAGTGTTAAAGCATCGTTAACCTTGTACGAGACACCGATCTGGAAAACGGTCTGATCATCCCAGTTCTGCGGAAGCTCAAACCCAACCGAACCACCTAAGCCGTTGCCACCACCACTTGTATATGTCATTTTGAAACTATCCATGACATCGGACCAATTTATCTTTTTCACGTCCGCAGCGATCATCAAGCTAGGGGTGGCTTGCACCGCGATGCCCAAGCCATAGGTTTCCGGCCACTGGAAATCACGAACTGTAATTTTTCCAGTTTCAGGAATCATGCCAAAACCATTTGGAGTGAAGACTGTACTGGAGGCACCAGTTTCAAGATCACTTAATGAAGTTTTGAAATGATATGTACCTCCAATGGTTACCATGGGGCTTGCTTTAAAGGTAAAGCCCAGCTTCCCTGCAAATCCAGTTCCTTTGGCTTTACCCGTATAGTCGCTACGATCAGAGAAATCCAGCCGAGCACTCGTCAAACCCGCAAACGCTCCACCGGTAGCCATAGCCCCTAAGGCTCCAGAACTTCCCGCATTCGTAATTAAGCTATTTGCTGTACCAGGCGCACCAAGCATTGCACCAGGCAAAGCCATACGGATGTCCAGCATGGCCCAAACGTAATCGATAGAACCGCCAATGGTGAGGCTATCGTTCACGTTGAAAGCAATGGGCGCCATCAAGCGGCCGACACCTAGTTCAGAGCGTTCCGGCAAAGCGTCCAGACCCATGATCTGGGTTGCATATTCGGTACCCATGCCCCCTTGTGCAAACAGACCCACGCCGTAAGTCAGTCTGCCGTCCTTCTTCGTCCAGCCAACTGCAGGCATGATGTATGAGTCGCCCCCAGAGGATTGCATACCAACCACATTGACATCGGGGCCCAGCATACCAAGAGCCAGATCAAGACGGCTTCCAGATGGCATCAAACCCAGAGTCGCCGGGTTATTCATCATGGCAGCATTCCCGTTGTCATAGGCCATTGAGGCACCACCCATGCCCAACGCAATCGGCCCGTAACCTTCCAAATTCATGCCATTAGTAGCAAAAGCTGAACCCGCGAAACCCAGCGCGGATAAAGCGATGAAAAGCTTGGTATAAAGCATGTATGTCCCCTAGACAACTACGTGATAAGTGATGAAATTACGACAAACGGTAGGATGGTAAACATCCCCAGCATTACCCGCAAGAACAATGACTATGCCCAGTAGTGCTTTCAAACCATGGCATCAGATCAGAACTGCATTAAAAAAGCCGCCCAAGGGCGGCTTTTCTTGATACATATCAAAAATCAAATAAACAGACAGATGTCCGTCTCACCAGCGAACTCGAAGAACGTGGCGGCACCACCGTATTCCACGCCGTCGATGAAATCGCTGTGTTCGAACCCGAACAATTCCACGGTCATCTGGCAGGCGATGAACTTGACCTCGGCCTCCTGGCAAAGCTCGCGCAGTTCCGGAATGGTAGCTACACCGTTGTTGGCGATGGTCTGCTTCATAAGCACGGTGGCCAGGGATTCATACCCCGGAACCAGTGACTGAACTGCATTGGGAATGTTCCAGTTGATGTCCTTGAACCACTTGGGCCCGAACGGCATCTTCATGGGCATACCCGGATTACCCAGCGGGCTGACCTTCAGACAGCTGAGATCCTTGCGGAGCATCTGCAGTCCATAGAAAGTAAAGAATATCTGGGTTTCATAACCCAGGGCAGCGGCCGTGGAAGCCAGAATGAACGGGGGATAAGCCCAATCAAGCGTGCCCTTGGTCGCGATGATCGCCAACTTCTTTTGATCGTCCATCACACCACCTCTTGAAGTTTGTGGGTTGATACGGTGCCAGTCGGCGAATGATTACTTCTTCTTGATGAAGAAGGTGTATTCGCTACCAGCTTCGGCGGAGGACAGGAGTTCGTTGCCGGTTTGTTTCGCGAACGCAGCGAAATCCTTGACGGAGCCCGGATCGGTCGCAATGACCCTCAGCACTTGGCCAGAGGTCATTTCGTTGAGGGTTTTTTTGGTACGCAGGATGGGCAGGGGACAATTCAGACCTTTTGCATCGAGCTCTTTGTCGAAATTCATGATCGCTCCTTCATAAAATTAGCAAGTGCTAAAAAAAGCCGGTGTAATTTACCCGCGTTACCAAGAGATTGCAACGCGCCACACTAGCGGGGAATTGATTCAGGACAAGGCGGAAAGCGGCTTTCCGGAGCGCGCCCAAGCCATGATTCCACCAGAAAGGTTGTGCATGTTCTTAAACCCCTTGGCCGCCATGAAAGCACAAGCCTGAGCAGACCGGGCACCTGAGTTGCAGTAGATCACCACAGGCTTGTCCTGGGGAATCTCGCTGGCCCGCAGGGGGAGAAGATGCAGGGGAATATGAATGGCGCCATCGATGATCCCTCTAGACACTTCACCCTCTGTGCGCACATCAATCAGGTGGATTTGCTCTTTTTTTGCATCCAGCGCATCAACGTCAAGTTCCCTGATGTTGTACATACCGAACATGCACACTCCTCTAGCTAGATATATTAGGATTCGCTAATTTATCCTATTTCCCTTTATTTTTCAAGTAGTTTACACACACCAATGACAGGGTTTACAAGGCACCCTCCCCCTTTAATGCCATTTACCTTCCTATTCTTTTGGGCGATGGCGGGCAGGAATGTATAATCCGCGCCCGCACAAACGCTGCAGTAGCTCAGTTGGTAGAGCAACTGATTCGTAATCAGTAGGTCGGGGGTTCGATTCCTCTCTGCAGCACCAGTTTCCAGAGCCAACCTTTACCAGGCAAACCAGTGACCCAACCCCTGTTTCAATCGCTTCTTGTCAACGACATGGCAGAGGTGGACCGGGTCATTCGAACACGGTTGCATTCCGAAGTCGCCTTGGTTCGTCAGGTTTCCGAATACATCATCCACAGTGGCGGCAAGCGCCTGCGCCCAGCCTTGGTGATATTGTCAGCGAAAACACTCGGGTATGAGGGCGGCCATCACCACGAGATGGCCGCTGTCGTGGAGTTCATTCATACGGCCACCCTGCTGCACGATGACGTCGTCGATAGTTCGGACAAGCGCCGGGGACGTGATACCGCCAACGCCCTGTTCGGCAACGCGGCGAGCGTGCTGGTCGGCGACTTCCTGTATTCACGCGCCTTCCAGATGATGGTTGGCGTACACAACATGCGGGTCATGGAAGTGCTTTCCGAGGCCACCAACATCATCGCCGAGGGCGAAGTCCTGCAACTCATGAACTG